>JAIVHD010000016.1 GCA_020201235.1 Lysobacteraceae bacterium | reverse complement strand
TCCATTGCAGAACGACGTAAACGTTCTTGCGCCTTCGGTGGCAGCTTACGCGCATCAATCTTGCTTCGTCCTATCATGCTGCATAGTATAACCTATGAGGCTTTACTTATGAAGGTATTAATATCTGTAAGGGATTGTATTTTCAAGCCGGTCGCAGGGATGGCGATTGCAGGAGAAATCTGGGCTGATGGTTGGGCGTTCGCGTTCATTTTGGGCATTTCCCCGTGCCTCGAATGGTTTGCCTAAGCTCAATGTACCCGATTCTGAGCCTCGGAACCTGCTGGACTTAACCGATCGTCGCGAGGGAAAGTCCGGTTGGAGTCAGATTTTTCGATCTTTTGAGGCGAATAGTGGGCCTATTTAACGAAAAAGAGCGGAGCATCTGGCCCAATCCGGCTTTTCCGCAGTAGGTCAGTGTTAAATCCGGCAGGTTCCCAAATTCCAGCACCGGGCCGAGTCGGCTGCGGCGCGATCGCGATCAGGACGAACATTGAGGCCGCGGCTGAGACGAGCAGGGCCCTTGAGCCAATCTAGGTGGCTGTTTTCATTGCTTTTCGTGCCGGCAAACTATATAATAATATAGTATTGTTTACGGAGACCTCCATGCCTGTTTCAGCCACGCTCCAGCCTGTTATTCCATCCCCAAATCTCGGTGAGATCGAGAACGAAATCACCGAGCTGGCCGCGCATATTCATGCCGCAACGTTCCGGCTATTGGAACTGATCCGTGAGTTCGACCAGCGCGATGGCTGGTTTGGACCCGGACTGAAGTCCTGCGCGCATTGGTTGAACTGGAAATGCGGGATCGGTCTGGGCGCGGCGCGGGAGAAGGTCCGGGTGGCGCATGCGCTGGGAGATCTGCCGCAGATCAGCGAGGAATTCCGACAGGGTAGGATCAGCTTCTCCAAGGTCCGCGCCATGACCCGCGTTGCGACACCGGACAACGAGGACGATCTGCTGATGATCGCCCGGCACGGCACAGCCGCTCACGTCGAACGACTGGTCAGCCAGTATCGAAAGGTCAAGCGCATCGAAGCGCTGGAAGCGGAAAACCAGCGCCACGATATACGCGAGATGAACTGGTACGTCGACGACGACGGGAGTTACGTAATCAAAGCCACACTGACGCCGGAGCAGGGCGAACGCGTGCTCAAGGCCATCGAATCGGCCATGGACGACGAATTCAACGAGCGCACGAACGATGGCACGAAACCGTCCGAGGACCCGGTCGATCTCCCGGTCAGCGAACCGGTCGCTCAGCGCCGGGCCGATGCGCTGGCACGAGTCGCCGAAGGTTTTCTTGGCGGCGAGGTCGGCACCAACGGTGGCGAGCGATCAACGATTCACGTGCACACCGATCTCGACACGCTGCGCCGGGACGGCGAAGGCGCCGAAAGCCATCTGGATTCCGGCGCACACATCTCCGCGGAAACGTCCCGCCGGCTTGCCTGCGACTGCGGTGTTGTGCATTGGCAAGAGTCCGAAAGCGAGGATTACCTGAACATCGGCCGGCGCAGCCGCAGCATTCCACCGGCGATTCGCCGGGCGCTGAAACGCCGTGACCACGGCTGCCGTTTCCCCGGCTGCACGGCGCACAAGTATGTCGATGCACACCATATCCAGCACTGGGCCGATGGCGGTGAGACAAAGCTGGACAACCTTACCCTTCTATGTCGCCATCATCACCGCTTGGTGCACGAAGGCGGTTTCAGCGTTCGGATGACCGACCAGCGCATCCCGCAATTCACCGATCCGGCCGGCCGTACGATCCCGGAAGTCGGCGAAAAATCTTTCCGCGGAAACGTCTTTACGCTTCGGCGGCAGAACTGTAATGCCGGGCTCGATATCACACCGGAAACGACGATTCCGCTGTGGGAAGGCGAGAAAATGGACAGCAGCATGACGATTGAGGCGCTGCTCTACCGGGAATCCGGGAGTGAACAGCCGAAAACCTGATAGTTCGAAAGACGCGGCTGAAGATCGACCCCGCCTCCTGCGTCAAATTCATCGCCCCCCAATTCTGTCGCGAATGAAAATTGGCTCGGAAAACTATTTTCGCCTCATCAAGCGCAGTGAGAAAAGCCGATTCAGTAACTTCATCGGCCCGGTCGAGGCCATGCGCGAGTTGGCGGAGCAATTCGGCAAGTCTTTTCTGAAGGGCCAGACGGCCGTAGCGCTGCTATTCAGCCCAGGCTGAGCGCTACTTCCCACGATTTTCCCAGAATGGCAGCCAGGCCAGATTTTGCGTGCCTGAAATTTGCGAAATTGGTCATTGATTGACCAATCCACGGCCGAACGAGATGGTTCGGCTACTTTCATTTCCAAAAGGTCAATATTCGGCATCGCGATTCGCCAATCTCTTTAATTGATGGGTGTCCGCGTGATTCGAGCGAGCCTGCCAGGGACCAACTCACCTCTCCAAGAAGAGCATGTCCAATTTATTCAGCGTTGCCTGGATTTCTTCCGCGAGTTCATGGTCGGGAAACTTCTCAATCGCTTTGCGCCACACGCGTTGGGCTGCGATGAGATCACCATCATTCCAATGAACACCTCCAAGGTTGAACATGGCTAAATCGTAATCAGGGTCGAGTGCTATCGCCTTTTCGTAGGCCGCAATTGCCTCGGACGTTCGTCCGGAATTGCCGTTCGCAACCCCTAACTGGAACCAGCTCATAGCATCGGGCTGAAGGTGCTCCGCCTGCTCGACCAGGATCGGGCGGCTTTCCTCGAATCGGCCGAGGAAGTTAAGCGCGGTGCCAAGACAATAGCCATAATGGCCACCCGCCAGGCCGTAGGCCTTGCGGTAACAGCGCTCAGCCTCCTCCCATTCGCCTTCGTCCTGAGCCCAGTGGCCGAGGCGGTCCCACGGTAGCGCGGCATCCGCAGCATCGACAAGCGCGATGGACTGCTCGAACACCGGCCGAAATTTCGCATACTCCTCAATATCCTCTCCCGCGGAGCGCAGATAGAAGCTCGTCAGCAGTCGCTCGGCGTGCGCACGCCCAATCTCGGGATGCGTCGCTATACAGCGGTCCCAAAAGGCCAGCGCGAGGTGCGCACTCTCGATGGAGATGCGCCCGAAAGCCGCGACCTGCCGAGCGCACCAAGGCCATATCCAAGGCTCAGAATCCGCGACGCTAAGCAGACCATTGATTTCGCGGAAAGCAGACCGTGCATCGCCAAGATTGAAAAGAGTTTGTACGCCAGCCCGAAATGGCCGATGGTCGGCCCAGTTGCCGCTCCGTGAAGACAACGCGGTCAAAATATTGCAACGCCTCCTCGTATCGGCCATGGCGATGATGATAGTGTGCAAGTGCGTTATGGGCCTCAGGCAGGTTCGGACTCAAGCGCAAGGCTTCGAGATAATGCTCGGCTGCGATATCTTCATTCCCTAGCCGCTCGAGGCTCGTGCCGAGATTCTTGTGGCACTGCGCAGCTATCTCCGGCACCCCCCTGAAATCGGGATCTTCGAGAGCTGCGACATACAGGGTCTTGGCTTCTTCCTCACGGCCGAGCGCCGAAAGCGCGTTGCCCATCGTGTATTGCAGGCTACCTACTTGGTATCGGCCTGTTTCGAGCTTTGATCGGAAATGCGTCAATGCCGCCTCAATCCGCCCTGTATCAGGGATTTGATATCCCATTCCAAGGTTGATCTCCGCCATGTAGCAGAAACCCATGGCGTCGTGATCCGCGCCAAGCACCGCAATGAACGGCTCGAAAGCAGCGCTGAGGGCACCGTCCGCGCCGCTTTCATAAAGCTGTCCGGCTAATTGCCGTGCAAGGCTCACATCCTCCGGCACGTGAAGCTCCGGCCTGGCAGCTCGAAGCATGTCAGGTACCGCCTGGAGCGACGAAGTCGATTGAGCGATCCTGTGATCGCGTGCAATCCGCGAGCCCGAAAGCGCAAGATTTGCCAATGACTGCAGGCGTTCGAGCGTAAGCTCCTCGGTGAACGAGACCGTCAGGCTCTGCTGTTCGGTCCAGCCCCTGGCACCATGCTCGTATCGGCGCAACACCGCCTCGACGAAGCTGACGCGAAGCGATTTCGTCGGCACATGATAAGCAACAAAGAAGCTGTATGGCTGTGCGACCAGATAGTTTAGATTCGTCCGCTCGACAGCGATACTGAGCGAACCGTCGGCATTGAGAGCTCGCTCAGTTCCTTTGAGTTGAACATGCAGCCGAACATTTGTGACCTGTCCGCCCACAACCACCTCGATCTGGCAGTCAGTGCCGTAGTCCTTCCGGTCAGAACCTTGGAACAAAAAGTCGGCGCTCCGTGAGATTAGTGCCTGGAAAGCAGCTTCAGCCTCGTCCTCTAACGCATGGTTGCGATCGCGCTTAGGTAAATTATCAAACGAACTCATCTCATATCTTCTACTCGTTTCCCCGCCATCACACCTGATAGATCGACTATTAGTTCTCTTACTATAACGAAAAGGCGAATCCCGGACACTCATATCGGATCTTTTTTTGAAGGGCCAGGCCGCAGCCGCCGCCTTTTTCAGTCCGGGCTAGCCGGCCTTTCCATCCCAAATCTCCCCATGGTCGAAAGGCCAGATTCGCCGTGTCTGAAATTCAGGAAAATTGTCGAAAGGCGACCAAACCGCACACTGTGCCCGGGTTTTCGAGCCCGTTGCATTCCCTAGCTCTGCGAAAGCAACAGGAAGTCGCGGTTTCCCTCTTGATATGGGTGTCTTCGTACTTTCCCTGATGGTCGGAAGGCCAGATTCAGCGTGTCTGAATTTCCCAGGATTGTTCAAAAAATGGCCGAATGACTCGCCAGGCTGAGGTTTTCAAGCGCGTTCCACTGCATGGCCCTGGTCAACAATCAGGAAGTCGAGGTCTTCTTCTTGATATGGGTGTCTCCGTTATTCTCGTTAGCTGCTTACGCAGAAGTGGTAAATCAGCGCGTCGACTGGCAAGTCACCGAACCCCCAGATTGCAGTGCCAGCAATAAACAGGATGAGCTCGACCCTAAGCAGGCGCCTTTTGGTTTCGTCGATTGCATCGGCGACCTCCTTGTGAATCTCTGAGGAAACTTGCTCAAACAATTTATTGGAGCGCGCGTCATCAAGCCCTCGGTCTTTTCCTTGCTGTAATATTGTGCTGCGGTTGGCTTCAAGCTTTCTTTCTACAAAATTAGGGGCGGCAGAAATTCTGGCCCGTAGCTCCAGTGACGCAAAGAATATGGCTACGATAACTACGAGCGATCCCGACCTAGAAAAGTAGTGCCCTGCGCCCAAAAATACGGAAACAGCCAATCCAGAGAGACATACGACTGCACTGAGGATGATTGCGTTCCGTTCGTATTGTGTCATAAGCAGGTAACGATTGGGTTAACCGGCGCCGCCCCGAGGCTCACCCGGCTCTGCTGGCCCGGAGCTTTCCGGCATCCGGTTGAACCCTTGGTTGAACGAAGCCGCTACGCGGCAGATAACCGCATTCATCCAGTGTAACCCTTTTCTGGCGTCCAATCCGGGCGTGTTTTCAAGGAGTCTACCATGAACAAATCCGAGCAAAAACGCTTCGACGAGCTGTACCGCAAACACCTGTGGGCTCTGAAATTGCAAGGACGTGCGGTCGGGCGGGCTTGCTGCGGCTGATTCTTCAATATGTATTGCCTGAGCCACCCGATTCACCACCCGTCTGCTGCGGAGCCGCAGTAGGCAGGGTGATGGAAAAGGCAGGACCATCACGAGCGGGCTTGTTCAACTACCGGATCAGATCGTGGCTCGCTGCGCTCGCACGCCCTATCTAAATTCGTTTACGCACGCCGGGTCCATATTGACGTTTTCGTGGGGTGACCGTGATCGTCATCAATCGGTACATCGGACTTTACTTCCCGTATCCCTAATCCTTTGTCATTGCGCTTCAGCAGCTTGCCGAACTGAGCGTTGAACGAGAAGTGAGCCGGCGTGCCATGATTTCTACAGAACCCGCCGCTGTAGCCGCGCAAAACGTCAGCCGTCGAGAACGTCTCCGACTCGATTTTAGTAATTGTTTCTCGTATTCGGTCCAAAGATACAGGTATTGATTCGTCCATGTCGCTTCCTCTTTTATGCTTAACGCCAACGACCAAGCTCAGGCACGCCGCTTTTTTGGCGGCGCCTGGCGCGCCGTGCTCTGTTTGCCCTCTACCCAGAGTTTCCGGCATTTTGAGAACAGCTTTTTCATGGCGCTCCGGGCCCGAAATGACATTGGATTTTCCAAGTGTATTACTTATGCAGTCCCCTCATGCATCTCGTCTCGTCGAAGGCTGGGGTCGAGTCTACCTGCTTTATGCATTGTCACGCAAGTATCGGGCCACGGGTCTCGGGCGGGACGGGTGAGCGAATCCTGACGAATCCGTCGGGGATGTAACCCCGACCTACGCATTGCCATCCTTTCGATTCAACCCGGCTTATTCAGCATCACTCCGTAGCGAGACGCTGTCAGCTGCTGTAGCTGGGGTTTTTCGCGACCGAGCGCACCGGAGGCGTACTCGCCTCTCCGGTGAGGATGCGTGACCGAGCGAAACGCTCCAGATGCGGGGCCTGACAGCGTCGCAGTAGGAGGGATGGTTAATAAGCCGGGTTCAAGCAAGGCACACAATCGTTTACCAGAAACGGCTTTCATACGGCGATTTCAAGTACCCTCGAATTCTCGTCCGGCTCCGTCGGCGAGATATCAACGGCAAGGCAACCCTCGACGGCCTCGTATAGATTTTGGAGCAACTCCTCGAAGGTTTCGCCTTGCGTGACGCAGCCTGGAATCGCCGGAACCTCGGCCCAGTAGCCGCCTTCTTCAGCGTTTTGAATGATTGCTTTAATTTTCATGCCGTAATCTTAGTCCAAGTGACGCGCCACGACACGAAACAACCTGCTCACAAAATCGATTCGCGGTTTACGATCAATCCGGCAGTCAGCTTAGCAGGGCCGAATGGATGAACCAAAACCAGATGAGTACCGGGCCGCGGGTCTCGGATTGGGCGGGTGAGGGACCAGCAGCCAGAGATGCATTTGGCCTTTCTTCGCGTTCTTCGTGCCGTTCGTGGATAATGTCTTTATTCGGCTTTGGTTTCAAGAGCCATCGTGACGATTACGATTGCATTGCGAGATCCCGGATCGCGCGTTGCGCGTTGCGCGTCCGGGATGACGGGGATTTTTGCCGGGGTTTCTTCATGTTCTTGGTGGTTAACCCGATTTTTTTATTGAACTTTCCCCATGCGTGATCGCAGTCAGTTCGTCGACGAACGCGTCGGCCCGCTCGCGAGCAATTTCGACTTCGAGCCGTAGTCCGTTCTCGTTCCATTCCTCGCCGCGCTTTTCGGCCCCGTGGCGTTCGGCGAGCTGATGCACATCGCCGGCCGAATCGAATGGTACCCGGCACTCAAGAACCACGGTTTCGATGATGGGTTCGATCACCGCGTTGGCAATGGCATCCATGGCCGTGCCGCCATAGGCTCTTGCCAGCCCGCCGGTACCGAGTTTAATGCCGCCGAAGAAGCGGTTGACGACGACGACCGAGAAATCGAGCGCGTGGTGGTCCAGGGCCGCGAGCAGGGGCCGTCCGGCGGTGCCGCCGGGTTCGCCGGCGTCGTCGAAGCGAATGGATTCTCCGATACGCCAGGCAAAACACACGTGGCGGCAGCCGGGTGCGCCGTGGGCCTGGATGAATTCGCGTGCTTCGGCCTCGTCCCGCGCCGGGCCGGTGACGCCGATGAAGCGGCTGTTGCGAATGCGTTGTTCGAACCGGCCGACCCGGACGATGCGGTTCATTCGTCGGGCGTATCCGGTGTGGCCAGGGGCGGGGCGTGGTCCACGCGGCGGACTTCGGATTCGATGCGCAGGCTGTGTGCTGCCAGCAGACGGTTTTGAAGGGCCGCTAATTGACGCCGCAGCGCCGGACCGTCGGGGGTTGCAGCTTCGGCCGCGGCAGTCGGCGTGGCGGCGCGCAAATCAGCCGCAAAATCGGCAATGGTGAAGTCGGTCTCGTGGCCGACGCCGCTGACCACCGGGATCTTCGATGCATATATTGCGCGCGCCAGCCGCTCATCGTTGAAGGCCCACAAGTCTTCCAGCGAACCACCGCCGCGCGCCAACACAATGACATCAGCGCGGGCATCGCCGGCGACCTGCCGAAATGCGCGCAGCAGGCCCGGAACCGCCTGCTCGCCTTGGACCGGCGTTGCGTACAGATCGACCAGGGCCGCCGGCCAGCGTCGTTCCAGCGTCGTCAGGATGTCGCGAATGGCCGCGCCGGTCGGCGATGTGATCACCGCGATTCGGGTCGGATAGCGCGGCAGGACTTTCTTGCTTTGCGCGTCGAACAGCCCTTCGGTCTCAAGTTTTTTCTTCAAGGCCTCGAAGGCTTGCTGCAACGCGCCGCTGCCGGCCGGTAGCACAGCGTCGGCGATCAACTGATATTCGCCGCGAGGCTCGAACAGGCTCAACCGGCCGCGCACCAAAACCTGGTCGCCGTTGGCCGGTTCAATGCCGGCGTTGGCGCGGTTGCCCCGAAACAACGCGCAGCGAATCTGCGCGCGGCTGTCCTTAAGGGTGAAATACCAGTGCCCGGAGGCTGGTCGCGCGAAGTTTGATATCTCGCCCGAAATCCAGAGCCGCGGAAAGCCGGCTTCGAGGTGAAGCCGAACCTCGCGATTCAGTTCGCCGGGCTGGTAGACGTAGACTTCGGGACCGGGCGGTGAGACGGACATGGCTCCGGATTATACGCAAGCTTCGGCGAGTCTTCGTTGCCCGCCGCGCTTGCCGGCCGGGCCGGTATCAGCATCTCCAGAAACTGACGGGTGCTGCGCTGCCACGAATAGTGGGCGGCGAATGCGACGCAGTGTTCGGGCAAGACCGCCAGGGCGCGGAACACGGCTTCGCGCAAGTCTTCATCCAGGGCGCCGTTGCGGCCTTCCACAACCAGATCGGCAGGACCTGCGACCGGAAACGCGGCGACCGGCACGCCGCAAGCCATTGCTTCCAGATTCACCAGCCCGAGGGTATCGGTCAGGCTGGGAAACACGAATACATCGGCGCAGGCCAGCGATCTGGCCAGCTCGCGACCGTGTTTATAGCCTGGAAAATGAACGCCGGGATAGCGATTGCGCAGTGTTTCCAGCGACGGCCCGCCGCCGATCACCACTTTGGAGCCGGGCAAGTCCAGATTGAGAAACGCTTCGATGTTCTTTTCCGGCGCGACCCGGCCAACGTACATGGCGATCGGTCGCGGCAGGTCGAGGTCGCCCTTGTCAGCGGGTCGGAACAACTCAGTGTCGACCGCGCCGGGCCAGATATCCAGATTGCGAAAACCACGTGCGCCGAGCAGGCCACGCTGGGTTTCGGTGCGAGCCAGAACG
>JAIVHD010000015.1 GCA_020201235.1 Lysobacteraceae bacterium | reverse complement strand
GGGCGGGCCGGTCGCAACCCGGATCGAGTTGGCTGAAACGTTTTGGCCAGCCGAGGAATATCACCAGCGCTACCTGGAAAAGACCGGACGGGTTTGTTCAATTTGACTTGATCAGGCTCGAATCCGGGGTCGGTGCGCCGCCGGGGCGACCGGGCTATTTCTTGATCAGTTGCAGCAAGCCCAGCAACACCGCCGCACCCACGATCGCGGTGATCAGGTTGCCAATCAGGCCGCCGGAGGTAATACCAAAGAAGCCGAAAATCCAGCTGCCGAGTAGCGCGCCGATGATGCCGACGATGATGTTCATGATGATGCCCTGGCCGCGGCCCCTGACCAGCAAGCCGGCGATCCAGCCGGCCAGCCCACCAATGATGAGAACGCCGAGTATGCTTTCGATGGTCATGTGTCAAAACTCCCTGGAGCAGATTTTGTGTTATTTAATGAATTTGTTGCGCCATAGTCTACAGAAATGATGGAATCATTGCGCAGGCTGGTTTTGATTCGCCATGCCCAGGGTTCGCTGGGGAGTGACGACTACGATCAACTCTCGCCGGTCGGCTACATCCAGGCCCGCCACCTGGCCGAGCACGTCGATCGGCTGGCCCCGGCCGCGCCGGTTGTGCGCGGCGAACTCCGGCGGCATCGTCAGACGGCGGACTGTTTTGGTGCCGAGGTCTGCGATATCGACGCTGGTCTCAACGAATATCGCGTCGATCACCTGTTAAATGCCGCCTATGCCGATGCCGCACGGTTGGCGATTGAGTTGCCCGCCGTCGAAGCTCTGGCCGACCCCAGAGCCTATCTGCAGACGTTTCTTGACCGCTTTCCCGAGGTGCTTGAAGCCTGGCAGTGCGGTCGCCTTCGCTGTGAGATGAACGGTTTGTGGAGCGCCTTCGGTGCCCGGGTGGAGGCGGCCGGGAAACGCCTGGCCCAGCGTTTCGATCAATCCGGCACGGTGCTTTCTGTGACCTCGGCCGGCGTCATTTCGACGCTCGCCGCGCATCTGCTCGAGCGCGACCTGGTTTGGCAACGCAGGCTGAATATCTCTTTATACAATGCCTCGATCACCGAGCTCCATCTCGGCCGCGACGGCCGCTGGCGTGCCGAACGGCTCAACTGCGTCGACCATCTTCCGCCCGGCGAACTGCACACCCTGGCTTGACCGACCAGGTGACTGACCAAAAGCCTGTCGTCGGCCGGGGTCAGGGTGCTTAATGTAATTAGAAGTAGTGTTACATGCCTAAATCCGACAGGCTCCCAGGTCCGCTTTGCGCCCCGAGAGTCTTCTGTTGCACTCCGACTTGACCCGGCCTGCGGCGGCGACGACAATAGACATTGTTTCCAATCGCGAATCGCAGCCCATGGCTAAAGCGCCTGTAACTGTCATCACCGGATCCAGCCGCGGCATCGGTCGCGCGAGCGCCGAACTGCTGGCCGCTCGCGGCCATCGTGTCGTGGTTTCCAGCCGCAACCAGGAAAGCTGCGAGAGCGTCGCCGAGGCGATTCGCGCTGACGGCGGCGAGGCCTGCGCAATTGCCTGCCACGTGGGTCACGAACAGCAACTGGCCGGGCTGATTGAGAAAACGATCACTCAATTCGGGGCGCTGGACAATCTCGTGCTCAATGCAGCCAGCAACCCGGTGTATGGTTCCTCTGAAAACGTCGACCTGAAGGCCTTCGATGTGATCATGCACAACAATGTGTTCAGTGCGCTGCGGCTGAGCCACCTGGCCCGGCCGCACCTGGCAAAAGCGGGGCAGGGAGCAATCATTCTGGTCAGCTCGATCGCCGCGCTGCTCGGCAATCGCGTCATCGGCGCATACGGCTTGTCCAAGGCCGCGGAAAATCAGATGGTGCGCAACCTGGCGCTTGAATTCGGCGGCGACGGTATTCGGGTCAACGGCGTCGCGCCGGGCTTGATCCGCACCGATTTCTCCTCAGCGGACAGATCATCACGGCCGACGGCGGCATTACGGTAACCGGCGGTTTCTGACATGCGTCTGACCTTTTCAACAATTCTGATAACCGCAGCCCTGCTGAGTCTCGTCGCGCTGCTAACCGCGCCGACAGTGCAGGCCCAGGTGTATCGCTACACCGATGAAAACGGCATCATCGTGCTGACCAACATCGAGCCCGACCGCAACAAAGTCGGAAAGGTCGAGAACATCGGTTGCTACGGCACCTGTATCAAGGGTGTCGATTGGTACAGTACGCCGTTGAAGCGCGCCGAGTTTCGACAGGAAGTGCGCGCCGCGGCTGAACTGTTCGAGGTCGACGAGGCGCTGGTCCGAGCGGTCATGCACGCCGAGTCCTGGTACAACCCGAAGGCCGAGTCGCGCGCCGGTGCCCAGGGCCTGATGCAATTGATGCCGGCCACCCAGGCACGCTTCGGTGTCAGCGACCCGTTCGACCCGATCGATAACATCTCCGCCGGCGTGGCCTACCTCGCGCACCTGATGGTACTTTTCGAAAACGACTGGGAGCTGGCCGTGGCAGCCTACAATGCCGGCGAAAACGCCGTGACCCGTCACGGCGGAGTGCCGCCATATGCCGAAACGCGCGAGTACGTCCGACGCATTGGTATTCTGCGCGCCCGTTACAAGGGCTAAGAGCCTGTCGGATTTGACCGATCTACGCTGAGCCCGCCGTATTCACCACCCCACCTGCTTGTGGCACCGCCATGCATTACTTCTGGTTGCATTTGTAAAACGCTATACCCGGTCACCGGCCAGTCGCAGGAAAGCGATGATGGCGACCGCGCCGAGCGGCAGGCAGACCCACCACGGAATACCGAAGCCGGCCGGAACAGCGCCGAGCAGCAGAGCCACGACCCCGACCAGCAGCGCATAAGGTAGTTGGGTGCGCACATGCTCGATATGGTCGCATTGGCTGGCCATCGACGACAGGATGGTGGTGTCCGAAATCGGTGAGCAGTGATCGCCCCATACGGCACCGCCCATGACGGCGGCGACCGTGCCGTAGAGAATGGGCAGGTGGTCGGCGCCATTCATGCCCTGGGCCGTCATCAAGGCCCAGGACAGCGGAACCATCAACGGCAGCAGAATGCCCATGGTGCCCCAGCTCGATCCGGTTGAGAAGGCCGTGGCTGCGGCGGCGATAAAGACCAGTGCGGGCAGCAGGCCGACATGGACTCGATCGCCCAGCAGCGAAACCAGGAAATCGGCCGTACCCAGCACGTCGGTGACGCCGGAAAGCCCCCAGGCGAGAACCAGAATAAAAATCGCGTACAACATGGCCCGGGCACCGGCAAACCAGGCGCTGACGCTGATGGTCAGCGTCAGCACGCGCTGGCTGACGGAAAGCAAAATGGCGCCCAGCGATCCCAACAGCGAGCCCCAGATCAGGGCCTTGTACGGGTCGGCCGAGCCAATCACCTCGCGCAGGCTGTCGCCGCTGCCGGTGATCAGCATGCCGGCGATCACGCCGCCGACCAGCATCAGGATGGGTATAACTGCATTGAGTGCCCGGTGCGGGATGTCGCCGTCGGGTTGAACCACGGTCATGTCATCGTCGGTTATGGCCGATGCCGAGGTTTCCGGAGCGACCTGGCCACCGCTTCGAGCGCGCACTTCGGCGCTGAGCATCGGCCCGAAATCCCGTCCGCTGGTGACGACGGTGATCACCATAACCAGCGCCAGCAACGGATAAAAACTGTAGGCGATCGAGTTCAAGAACACCATGTAGGCGTTCAATTCAAGTCCGGCGATACCGGCTATGGCATCGCGTATGAGGCCGACTTCGTAGCCGACCCAGGTGGTGACCAGCGCGATGCAGGCGATCGGCGCGGCGGTCGAGTCGACCAGGTAGGCCAGTTTCTCGCGCGACACTTGCATGCGGTCGGTAATCGGCCGCATGGTGTTTCCGACCACCAACGTATTGGCATAATCGTCGAAAAAGATCGCAAGTCCCATGGTCACCGTCGCGATCATCGAGTGCCGCGCGGTCGTGGCAAAGCCGATGATGCGCTCGACGATGCCAAGCATTCCGCCGTTTTTTGAGATGACGCCGACCATGCCGCCAACCATCAAGGTAAACAGCATTACCGAGGCATGGTCGGGCTCGGCGATGGCTTCGAGAATATAGGTGTCGGCGGTCGCGGCCAACGCGGTCAGAATGCCGAAGCCGGAAAAGTCGGTCAGCGCCCATGCGCCAAACCAGATGCCGATAAACAGGGCCGGAATCACTTGGCGAAGAAGCAGCGCTAAACCAATCGCGATCAGCGGCGGAAGAATTGAAATCCAGCCGAATCCGGGCTCGACGGCACCGGTCTGGGCCAGGGCAACTGGCGGGGCCAGGCTCGCCAGCACTGCGACAGTGCACAGTGCCCCCCTTCCGGACCCGTGGTTCATTCGACCGCAGCCATCTTTTTAAGGATGCGGTCGGCGGTCTCGAAGCGCTTTGCCAGCGCGGCATGCTGCGCTGGATCGTGCGGAAAGCTTCCCAACCAGCGCTGGTAGCGCTCGGCGCGCTCGGTCACGAGGTCGGGTCGCGGCGCGCCTTCGCCCAATCGGTCCGACAATCGGCTGATCTGGTAGTCCATGCGTTGCCGACGATCTTCCTCCGGGGTCTCCACCCCGGCCAGGCACTCCATTTCGATGACAGTCCGGCGCGCCCCGGCCGTTGCTTCGCGCACCTGCCCGGCCAGTGCATCGAGGTCGGCGTCGTCGGCCATGAATTGCCCAAGGCGTTCTCGCAGGCGCTGCCCGAGGAGATCGCCGGCAGGGATGTCGGGCAGGTCCCGGCCACGCTGCTGTCGCGTTTCGCCACCATCCAGCCGCATCTGCCATGTGGTCTGGAGCGCCTCGGCCAACTCTTGAATATGAGCCTGCTTTTGCTGGTCGCGTTCGGCTGCCAGATCGTTCATGCGGCTTCGATGTTGTGCCAGCGCCCGATCGAGTCGCTGTCGCAGCGCCTGTGGAATCGGGGTCTGCTGATTGAACTGCTGCTCCAGTCCGGCAAGCGGACCGCGTGCCGCCTCAAGCTCTTCGGTGGGACTGTTGGCCAGCTTTTCGGCCTGTTCGCACAAGTCTTTCAGAGCCTGATTGTGCTGGCGCTCGGATTCGGTCTGGCGCTGGCGTTGCTCTTTCAATTCTTCAAACAGCGGGTCAATTGGTTCGCGGAACTCGCGCCAGAGTTTGTCATCGGTCTTGCGCCGGGAATGCCCCACTTTTTTCCATTCGGCCTGCAGGGCCTTGGCCCGATCAATGGCCACGGCTCGCTCTTTTTCGTGCTCAAGCTTGCGGGCCTCGGCGATCAGGCGACGTTTTTCGTTTTCGATGGCTTCGAAGTGCTGGTCCAGACGGGCCGAAATGGCATCCATGAGCTGGCGCAGCGCCGAAGCCATCTTGCCCCGGCTTTTCGGCGGCAGCGAATCGAGGTTGCGGATCGCCTCGCGAGCAGCCCTCTGGTAGCGAATCAGCAGGTCGCTGGCGGTCTCGGGCTGTTCGACGATGCGACCGGCCTGTTCCAGAAACTGTTTAAGTTCGGCCAGCGCCTGATCGCGCACCTCGCTGCGTTTTTCCAGATACGGCCGGGCCGCATCAAAGACCTCGTTACACGCTTTCTGGAAGCGCCGCCAGTGCCCCTGCGAGGCGGAAAAGCGCCGCTTGTCGCCGGGCAGGGTTTCTTGGTGGTCGAGTTCCTTCCAGCGCTCGCGCAATTCCTTTAGCCTTGCGGTGACGGCGTCCGGATGCAGCGACGCTGCATCGATTTCACCCACCCGCTCGATTAATCGTTCGCGCAATTTATTGTTGGACCAGTGCTGCCAGTCGCGCAACTCCTTGAGTTTGCCGGCCATGCGGGTCAGCTGTCCGGTAACCGCTGCCGGTTGTCGTTTCGGCGGCAACTTGCGCAGCCGCTCCCGGGCCTTCGTGATGGCCTGATGGGACTTGCCGATGTCGGCGGATTCCAGTGCTTTTTCGGCGTGCTCGAGCGCCTTTTTCAGTGCCTCCAGCCCGGCCGAGTCGGCCGAGTCGGGCGCGTCGGGCTCATCCGGTCGGCGGGTTTCGGCGACAGGGGCGGGCGATGCGGCATTTTCAAGCAGCTGCTGGCGGGCCTGCAACTCGCCGGCCAGCGCCATGAAGTGCGTGCGGGTTGCCGTATCGGCCGGCGTTGGTCGACCGATGGAATTCCAGCGGCGATCAAACTGTGAAAGCAGCTCGTTGATCGTCGCATGAGTCTTTTCGCTGGCCGGCTGTGAGGCCACGCGTCGAGCACGGTCGGTCAGTTGCTCGAGCTCGGCGTCGGCTTGCGGGCCGGCTTCATCGGGTCCGGATTCGACCGGTGGTTGGTCTTTAGGACCGCTTTCAGACGTGCCTCCCGACGGTGGAACGGCCACGGGTTTCGGTTTTAGCGCACTGCGTACGATTTTTAGTGCACCGTCGAAGCGGCGCGCGCTGGCCTCATCGGGCTTCGGCAGCGAGCGCCATTCGGCTTCAATGCGGTCGGCCTCGGCTTTCCGATCGCCGCTAAACGTGCCGCGCGCGAGTTGTTCGACCTGGTGTATCAAATGATCGGCCAGTTCGTCGCGCGCGCTGTGCTGGCCGCGATCGCCCTCAAGTGCTGCCAAACGTTGCATCACCGCTTGTCGCCGCTTCTTGTGGCTCTTGCGCAGCGATGTCGCAATGCGCCGCAGGGTCGAGATTTGATCGATTCGTTCAAGGATGCCGGCCGCAATGGCATCGTCCGGCTCGGCGATATAGCAATCGCCGAGAAAACCCGGGGACTGGACGCGCCTGAGTGCCGCTGCCCGAACATCGCCATCGACCGCTGAAGTCGCCAGTCGGCGAATTGAATCGGCGTCATCGAGGGCCTCCAGCCACGCCATTCGCTGGGCCTGCAGCTCGCCGGCCGGGCGTTGGCAGGCGGCACGCAACAAAAACGGGTCGGCGTTGGTCCGGATCTTGTCATCCGAGTCATTAAGCCTCGCCTTGAGCCAGGCGTTTTCGTCGGAAAGCCGCTTGAGAGCGGCCAGTCTTACCGTCGCATCCGGGTCATCACGGGCGATGCCCGGCAGGCTTGGAAGCAGCTTCGGGTCATCGTTTTCGACGATTGCGCGTACTCGCACGGAGGCGTCCTTGCTCTCCCACTGTGGCCCGAAAAGGCGCTCTTTCAAGCTCATGCATACTCCATGGAATTCATGACTTTCGATTGATTGTGCTTGATTTTGATCGAGCTTGCCACACTCATGTGCCAGCGTGCCGTGCCTGGACGGTCGAGGAGAACCTCGTCGACGTCGCTGGCGCTGTTCAAGCGAGCTGCCGGAGCATGCTCAGGCCGGCCACCCATGTGCCGATGACCGAGCCGACATTGGAAAGGAAGAACACCAGGAAAACGCGTGCAACGCGGTTGCTCCACCAGCCGGAAACTTTTGCCAGATCATCGCGAAGGGCTTCGAAATCCGACACCTTCGGGCTTCGCAGCCAAGCCTCCACCGCGCCGGTTACCATGCCGGCACCAATGGTTGGGTTGAGCGATGTCAATGGTGCCGCGACCAGCCCGGTAAGAACGGTCAGCGGGTGGCCGCGCGCGATCGCCGCGCCCAATGCCGAAAGCCCGCCGTTGATGACCACCCAGGTCAGCACCAGCGACCATCCAAGTTCGGGGCTGCGCGAAAAGCCGATTCCGAAGCCGGTCAGAACGGCCACCAGGATCAGCCATGGAATGAATTTCCAGAATCTGGACGGCGGCGGCGTCTGGTTTAGCGACTCGACCTCGGCGGCCGGTTCGCGCCCGGCCTCGAGCGCGCGTGCCGTGCCGTCGAGGTGGCCGGCACCGATCACGGCCAGCACCCGTGAGCCCGGTCGAACCTCGTTGTCGATTCGAAGCCGCGCGGCCATGAAGCGATCGCGCTCGGCAATCAGGCTTTCGTACAGCTCCGGCGAGGCCGATGCAAATTCACCGAAGGTTTCCTCCAGGATATCGCCCTGCTTTAGTCGCTCGATATCTTCCTCGGTAATCTTCTCGCGTGAAAACAGCGATAGAATCATGCCGTTGATCAGCAACCAGCGCTGCCACCACGAAAGCCCGCGACTGGTTCGCCTGAGGGTGATGCCGATCTCACGGTCGATCAGCTGCAGCGGCAGCTCGGTTGCCTCGGCGCATTGCATTGCAGCCTTCATCTCGGCGCCCGGTTCAATCCCGAACTGCTCGGCGATGCGGCGCTGGTAGGAGGCCAGCGCCAGGCTTGCGATCATCATGTTGGCCTTGCCCTGGCGGATGATCTGGAACAGGTCCGTGCTGCGCCACGCGTCGGCATCGGTCAGCGCTCGGTGGCGTGATTGGCACAACTCGATCGCCACGGCATCGAAGGCACCCTTGGCAATGTGCCGGCGTACTGCCTCGACGCTGGCTTGCGAGACATGAGCCGTTCCCAGCAATGTATAGTGCACACCGTTGCATTCAATCTCGCGCACCGGTTCATCGGCAAAGTCATGCCGGGAATCAGCGGCATCGGATGCGGCGTCGGGGCCGGACGAAGCGGTCATCGATGGTATCCAGATCGGGCAGGCGAGCAGTCTACCCCAAGCTCGCGCCACGAGTCTGGCCAACCCGGCTAATTCACGATTCGTCGTCAGCGTCGCAGCAGGACGGATCGTGAATTAGCCGGGTTCAATCACGAGTCGGCCGGGTCGGGCAGCAGGTTTGCCGGCCTCGAAGCCGGGCGCGCGCATCGAAGCCGTCGAGCGTTCATGCGACGCTAGCAAGGTGTGCATCGAGGACCGCAGGTTTTTCGATGCCGGATCAACCATCTACAAGGAGTGAAACATGTATCGATTTTTCGTTTCGGCGGTGCTGTTGGCCGGGCTATTTGCCTCGGCCACTGTCTCGACCGTCGCCGTAGCCGACACACGTGCCTTTGTCGGTGCCCGGATCATCCCGGTGGACGGGCCGGAGATCGACGACGGCGTACTGCTGGTCGTCGACGGCAAGATCCGCGCAGTCGGCAAGCGCGACCGGGTGCGCATCCCCGACGGTGCCGACGTGGTCAAACTCGATCCCGGCTCGGTCATCATGCCAGGCATCGTCGATACACACAGTCACGTCGGCGAGGTTGCCGGAGCCGATCGCTCCGGTCCGATCCAGCCCGAAACGCGCGCGTTCGATTCAATCAACGTTCGCAGTTCCGGTATACGCCGCGCGCTGGCCGGCGGCATCACCTCGGTCAACGTCATGCCCGGTTCCGGCCATTTGATCAGCGGCCAGACCCTTTATCTGAAGCTGCGCGAAGGCAACAGCGTCGGCGATCTGGCGTATCGCTTCGACGACGGCGAACCGGCCGGCGGTCTGAAAATGGCCAACGGCACCAATTCGCTGCGCGACGCGCCATTTCCTGGCACGCGTGCCAAGTCCGCAGCGTTGGTTCGAGCCGCCTATATCAAAGCGCGCGAGTACGTCGACAAGATCGAGCGGGCCGAGGATGAAAGCGATCGTCCGGCACGTGATCTTGGCCTGGAAGCGCTAGCAGAAGTCCTGTCGGGTCGTCGCATGGTTCATTTTCACAGTCACCGGCACGACGACCTGCTGACCGCGATTCGACTACGCGATGAATTCGGTTTTCGCATGGTGCTGCATCACACCAGCGAGGCCTGGGCTGTGGCCGACGAAATTGCCGCGGCCGGTGTGCCGGTCTCGCTGATCTTGATCGACAGCCCCGGCGGCAAGCTCGAAGCCCTGAACCTGGAAGCCAAAAGCGCTCCGGCGCTGGAAAAGGCCGGTGCCCGAGTTGCCTTCCACACCGACGACTGGATTACCGACTCGCGTTACTTCCTGCGCATGGCCGCAATGGGCGTGCGCGCCGGCATGTCGCGCGAGGCCGCGCTGGCGGCGCTGACCCAGACCGGTGCCGAGATGCTCGACATTGGCGACCGGGCAGGCTCGCTCAGCCGCGGCAAGGACGCCGATTTTGTGATTCTCTCCGGGGACCCGTTCAGCGTTTACACGCGCGTACTCGAAACG
>JAIVHD010000421.1 GCA_020201235.1 Lysobacteraceae bacterium | reverse complement strand
GGCATCGGCCGTGTACAGCACCCCGTTGGGGTCCATGGCGACGAAGACCACGTCATCGAACTGGCCGTCTTCGCTACCCGCCGTCCCACCGGAACCCACGCTGCAGGTCGCATCGGTGCAGCTGTAGCCCTTGCTCGCCTGGCGTTCTTCATCGCAGGCATTGTTGGTGCTGGTCTCGCAGCGGCCCAGCCAGCCAATATGCTCGCCCAGGACCAAGTTGCCGTTCTCGTCGCGGGTCGTTGGGGCGAACTTGTGGATCCGATCGGCGCAAGTGTCGGTGACGTAGACCGCGCCTTCGGGATCGACCTCGATGGCAAAGCCGGTCCAGTCATTGCCCCATGAGCCTGTAGTGCACAGGAAACGCTCGCCGTCCATCAGGGCCCCGCGATAACGATCGCCCATATTGCTGTTGACGTCGTCAGGCTCGCCGTCGAACAAGTCCTCGGCCACGTCGAAGACAAAGACCTTGCGCCGATCGGTCAGATACAGCACGCCTTCCTGACTGTCTACCCGCGCATAGGAAAAGCTCTCGGCGTTGGCGAAATCGTTGATGCCCAGATTGCTGTTGCTTGTTGACGAGGAGGTAAAGCGCCAGCGATTCCCGCCCACCAGGATCGATCCAGGGTCGAGGCTTTCCGAGCTCTGGCTCAGCGTCAGCGAGGTGCTGCTGCCGCCGCCGTTTCGGCGCAGCGTATAGATGAATTCGGACTGGTCGACAACAAAAGTCTCGTTCGTGCCGCCGTAGTTGTTCTGATCGATGTACCCGCCATCGGCGTCCCAAAACGACATGCGCTGATTCTGCGAGACCGCGCTGGGTCCGCAGCGAAACCAGAAGTCGATCATGATCGTCAGACCGGAATCGGTGACGTGCACATAGCGCGGACGATGCACCCAGTCCAGCGGAATCTTGTCGTTATCGGGACTTGGCAGGACCTGACAGACGTTTTCATACAGCCAGCGGTTCTTGTTTTCGGCTTCAATGAACGGCTGACCGTATGGGCCGCCGGGATTGCTGCGATAGTCTTCGATGAAAAACGGCAACAGGGGTGCCACGAACTCGCCGTTGGCCGGCCGATTCTGGATGCGGATCTCGAGCGGATCGAAACGCCCGTCGATGAAGTCACTGTCGCTGCCGCTGAGCACGATATCGACCGGCAAAGCGGTCAGGGTGGAGGCCTGAACATCGTTGGCCAAGGGCGCGGTATTCGTACCCGCAGCCTTGATCGTGATCAGCTGGTCCGCGAAGCTTGAATTACTGGACGCGTCGGTCGCCGTCCAGCTGATCGGGGAGCGTGAATTGATTGGGTAGAACGAAGGCCCGTCGTTGTCGACGGCGGGTGCTGCGTCGGCCAGATCGACCACTCTCGGGGCACCCAGCACGACCTCGGCCGCGCTCAGGCCGGACTCGCCGACGGGAATTTCGATTACCCGCCCCGGCGGCGGCACCATGATCGGTGCCTGGGTGTCTTCGATGATGACCTGCTGGACCAGGGACTGGCTGTTGAATCCTCCGCCGGGCAGCGGCCCGCTATCGGCCACGGTCCAGGTGATGTCGTTGCTGCCGATGCCGAGCAGGGCACGGGCGTTATTGCTCAGCGTGAACGGCAGGCCGCAGGGGTCCGAGGCCAGGATGGTGTTGAGCAACTCATCCTCAATGCGCGAGTAGAGCACGCCGCCGAAATTCGTTGCCTCCAGCCTGATCGTTGGCGCTGTGGTTGAAATTTCGGGGCTGCGTGGTTTCCAGATCGTGATGTCTTGGGAACGCGAGTTGGTGACCGTGGTTCGAGTATCGAAGGGCCCCAACTCTTCGCCGGCGACGATGCCGATGTCCACAGCGATGGCCCACAGTGTTTCTGTAGCGAGCTCTTTAAACTTTTTCTGTCGAGCGACCGACGCGCCGGAATTGGCCACCGATGCGCCGTACTTGATCGAGTTGTAGGCCAGCAGCGCAGCCGGAATGACGATGTCAAAAGCATCGGAAATCTGGGTTTCCGCACGCCAGCTGATGCTGTGCTCACCCGGCGGCAGCAGGACGTTCTGTGAGGTGGTCAGATCCGGGGTGATGAAGGGATTAAGCGCGCGAACCTTGACGCTGGTATTGCCGTGATACAC
>JAIVHD010000194.1 GCA_020201235.1 Lysobacteraceae bacterium | reverse complement strand
CAACCGGCGCGCTGTTATTGTTTGGGGCAGTCCAGGTCACCATGATCAGCTCGAGCCTGCTGGCCGGAGACCGGCTGCTGCCACGCCAGTCGAGCGGTTTCGTGCTGGCCCTGGCCGGGCTAATCTGGCTGCTGCTGCCCAGGCTTGCCGCACCGCCGGCGCTACCGGCCGCGCTGATCATTGGCGCGGGCGTGGCCTGGGGCATCTATACGCTCAGAGCGCGTGGTGCCGGCGACCCGACCCGCGTAACAGCATCGAATTTCCTGCGGGCCTGCGTACCTGCGGTGCTCCTGAGCGTCGCGGCCCACCTCGTCCTGCCCGCAGTTGCGCCTGCGGGCTTGGCTTGGCAAGCCTCGGTCGATCTTCCGGGCTTGCTGCTAGCGGTTGCATCCGGATCGCTGGCATCCGGCCTCGGCTACGCCGTCTGGTATGCCGCGCTGAAGCACATCCAGACATCGACCGCCGCGGTTGTTCAGCTCAGCGTGCCGATGATCACCGCGATTGCCGGGGTTGGCCTGCTGGCCGAGCCATTGAGCCTGCGCCTGGTGATGGCCGGTGGCGCCGTACTCGGCGGAATTGCATTGGTGGCGCTCAGACCCAGAGCCTGATCGCAGCAGTCGAGCGTGTTTCCAATGCGCTCGGTTTTCGATCGCAACTCGACCACGGGGTCTGAAGTCAGCGCGCGACGACCGGTGCATGAGCAGTCACCGCCTGTCGCCGTAATCTGAAAGCCATTGCGGCGCGAGCGGTCTAGTGGAATGAATGTATTCGACGCTCATCGGTGCCGGCCCCGGCCGAGTCGATGGCGACGAGCCCACCTTGCGAGTGCGCAACCGCATCCCAAACCACCTGGCGAAAAGCGAGCATTGAAACGCCCATGACACAAGAACCTAAAAACCGCCCGCGCGTTGTTGTGCTTGGAGCGGGCTTTGCCGGGCTGGCGGCGACGTTGAGGCTGGCACGCGAGCCGGTGGAGATCACCGTCATGGATCGGCACAACTACCACCTGTTCCAGCCGCTGTTGTACCAGGTTGCCACCGCCGCACTTTCACCGGCCGATATCGCCGCACCGATTCGCGGCATTCTCGGCAAACTCCCCAATGTCAGCGTTCTGCTCGATACCATCACCGATATCGACCGCGACACGCGCAAAGTGCTCACCTTGAGCGGCCGCGCGATCGCCTATGACTACCTGGTCGTGGCCACGGGTGCCACGCACAATTATTTCGGTAACGATCATTGGCGCGACATCGCCCCCGGTCTCAAGCGCATCGAGGACGCGACCGAGCTGCGTCGACGGATTTTACTGGCCTTGGAACGCGCCGAAATGGAGGAAGATCCGCAACGCCGCCAGGCCCTGATGACTTTTGTGATCGTCGGCGCAGGACCCACCGGTGTCGAAATGGCAGGCGCCGTGGCTGAATTGACCCGCTTTACACTGGCCCGGGATTTTCGACGCATCAAACCGGAAAACGCGCAAGTGTTGCTGATCGATGCGAACGAGCGTGTACTCAGGGCCTTCCCGGAGGAACTGTCGCGCAAGGCTTGCACGTCACTCCAGCGCATGGGCGTGCAGCTGGTTCTTGATTCGCGAGTCAATGCCATGGACAAAAACGGTGTGCGCATCGGCGAGCGGATGATTGCCACGGAAACGATCATCTGGAGCGCCGGAGTCAAAGCCTCGCCGGCCGGGAAATGGCTGAGGATGGACACCGATCGATCCGGCCGCATCCCGGTCGATGAACATCTGCGACTGCCCGGAGACCCCCGGGTGACGATCATCGGCGATGTCGCCGCGCACGTCAATGCCGATGGTACAGCGACGCCAGGCCTGGCTCCTGCAGCCAAGCAACAGGGCAATTATGCCGCTCGCTCAATTGCGGCGATGATTGCCCAAAAGCGATCGCCAAAACCATTCCGGTACCGTGACTTCGGCCAGCTTGCAACCATTGGTCGCCATTCCGCAGTCGTCAATGTTCGGGGCTGGCGCATCACCGGTTATCTAGGCTGGTGGTTCTGGGGCCTGGCTCACATTTACTACCTGATCGGTTTTCGTAACCGGATCGTCGTCGCCGCCAACTGGTTCTGGTCCTACCTGACCTTCGGCCGCGGCATCCG
>JAIVHD010000420.1 GCA_020201235.1 Lysobacteraceae bacterium | reverse complement strand
TCGTGGAACTGACCGACCAGCTGCGCTACGGGGTCAGCTGGTTCCTGGCCAACCAGGGACCCGGGCAGGGCGGATCGGAGCTCCCGGAAGGATTTGCGCCATCGCGCGATCAGAACGCACTGGTGTTTGGTGCCGGCACCAGCTTCCTGGGCAACGTGACCCGCCGGGCCGTCGATCGCACCTTTGTTGCCGCCACCATCGATGCGCTGGAGACCGTGTCCAACGTGCGCACGATCTCCTCACCCTCGCTAATGGTGCGCAACAACTCCAGCGCCTCGATCAACGTCGGCAGCCAGGTGCCGGTGCAGTCGACCCGTTTCGTTGGCAGCAACGTGGGCGATAGCGGCGGCACTATTGGCAATGTCCAGTTCATCAGCACGGGGGTGACGCTCAACGTCACGCCCCGGGTCAACCCCGGCGGCCTGGTCTACCTGGAAATCCGCCAGGAAGTGTCCTCGCCCGGCGCGCCCGGGGTCGGCGACAACCCCACCATCAACACCCGGTCCCTGGAGACCGACATTGCCATCCAGTCCGGCCAGACCGTCATGCTCGGTGGTTTGATCCAGGATGATGAGACCCAGTCGGAATCCGGTGTGCCCGGTCTTCAGCGCATTCCCGGCCTGGGTGCGCTGTTTCGTCAGACCCGTAACGAAATGGTCCGTACCGAAACCCTGGTCTTGATCACCCCGTCGGTGATCGAGTCCACCGAACGCCTGCGCGAGGTCTCCGACGAAATGACCCGCGAATTCCGCGGATTGCAGCCGCTGCGTGCGGGTCGCCTGGACTGATCAATCCCTGAAAATAGTCTCTTGACGCAGGAAATCCCATGAAACTCCAAATGCTCACGATCTTTTTGTCTTCCTTACTGGTAGTCGGGCTTGCCGCCTGCGGAAAGCCCGCCGAGCCTGAGCCAACGCTGGAAGAAAGAGCTGTGGTGCGCTGGCAGCACTTGATCGATCGGGATTTCCAGGCAGCCTGGGAGTATTACTCGCCCGGGTTCCGTCAGACCACGCCACAGGCTGATTTTGCCCGTGACATGGAACGTCGACCGATCCGATGGCACAGCGTAGAACTATTGAGCCTGGAGTGCGAAGAAGATGTGTGTCGGGTTGACTTGCAGATCAACTATCAGCCGGTCGGGGCTCCAGGAGCCCAGAGCCAGATGAGGCTTGACCGAGAGATCGAGGAGCAGTGGATCCGGCTGGATGGACAGTGGTGGTACTCGTCAAGTTGATTGCTTTACATTTCGTTGTGGTTTATCCTACAATTACGAGCGTCGGACAGGGCCGGGACAAATATGGCCTTTCCGCGCTTGCTTGCACAGAGCCCTGTGTCTAACAACTTTAGGAGTGTTGTAATGAAAAGAAATTCCTTGACGACCGCAGTTCTTGCGGGTCTGACGGGTGTTGCCGGGATGGCTGGAGTTGCCAATGCCGTCAACGTGAACCCCGACGGCCTGGGTCAGGTCCTGCTGTTTCCGTATTACACCGCGCGTGGCGGCAACGACACGCTGATTTCGATTGTCAATACCACCGAGCGTGGCAAGGCAGTCAAAATTCGGTTTATCGAAGCCCTGAACTCGCGCGAAGTTCTTGACTTCAACATCTACATGTCACCGTATGACGTCTGGACCGGTGCTGTGTCGGCCGCTGGCGAAGGTGGCAAGATTGCAACCGCAGACACGACTTGTACGGTTCCGCCGCTGCCTGCTGGCGGCGTGGACTTCCTGACCTTCGAATTGGACGACGGTGGTCCGGCGGGTGCCGAACGTACCGCTTCCGGTTACATCGAAGTCATTGAAATGGGGACGATGTTGCCGGTTCCTACAGCCGACCCTGGTCTGACCGGCCCGGTCATTCCTTGGTCGACGAAGCATGTCAATGGCGTTCCGCGTGATTGCAGCATTCCCGTAGCTGCCTGGACGGAAGGCAGTGGGTTGCCTTGGATCGATGGCGACTCGACCTTCGGTTTTGATACCGAAATCGGTGCTTCCGGTGGTCTGTTTGGCTCCGCAAGCATCGTCAACCCTGCCTCGGGAACCATGTTCAGCTACAACGCCACCGCAATTGACGGATTCTGGGCTGCTGGCAGCACTAACCACACCCGGCCGGATTCCCTG
>JAIVHD010000014.1 GCA_020201235.1 Lysobacteraceae bacterium | reverse complement strand
CCTGAACCGGCCGGTGCTTGTGGTCGGAGAGCGTGGAACCGGCAAGGAGCTGATTGCCGAGCGCCTGCATTATCTCTCCAATCGCTGGGATCAGCCGCTGGTCAAGCTAAACTGCGCCGCAATCAGCGCTGCGCTGCTCGAATCGGAGCTATTCGGCCACGAAGCCGGGGCGTTTACCGATGCCAGCCGTCGACGCATCGGGCGCTTCGAGCAAGCCAGCGAAGGCACGTTGTTTCTGGACGAACTTGCAACGACCTCGCCGGCCGTGCAGGAAAAGATCCTGCGAATCATCGAATATGGCGAGTTCGAGCGGCTTGGCTCATCGACGACCCAATCGGTCGATGTGCGCGTGGTCGGCGCAACCAACGAAGACTTGCCGTCATTGGCTGCGGCCGGCAAATTCCGAGCCGACTTGCTCGATCGCCTGTCGTTTGATGTCATTACCCTGCCGCCGATGCGCGAGCGGCTGGAAGATATCGAGCCGCTGGCCGAGCATTTTGCGATCCGCATGAGCCGCGAGCTGGGTCGCGAATTATTCGCCGGATTTTCCCCGACCGCCATGCGCCAGATGCTCGAATACACCTGGCCGGGCAACGTGCGCGAATTGAAAAACGTGGTCGAGCGTGCCGTTTACCGATTGGAAAATCTCAAAGACCCGATCGGCGCGCTGGAACTGGACCCGTTCGATTCGCCCTGGCGGCCGCAAACGGCAAACGCAATCGCGGCAAGTCCCGGAGTCGGGGTGCTCCCCAACGACCTGCGCGCCTGGCTTGATGAGCAGGAACAACTCCTGGTCGAGCGTTCAATCACCGAATGCGGCGGCAACCGCAAGCGCGCAGCCGAGCGGCTGGGTCTGAGCTACGATCAATTGCGCGGAATCCTGCGCAAGCACCAGGATAATGCTGGATAACAACCAACCCCCCGACCGGCGCGACAGCTGCGCACGCCGGCCTCGCGCTTGATTCAGCGATAGTGAACCCGGCGCGTGACCCGGCACAGTAATTCATAAGGAATGGTCCCGGCAGCGTTTGCAATCGACTCGACCGGCAAACCACGGCCCCACAACACCACCGGATCTCCGACTCGCGCATCGGACTGGCCTTCGAGGTCGATCGTAATCATGTCCATCGACACCCGCCCGGCCAGAGCTTGCACGCGACCGTTGACCAGCACCGGCGTGCCATCGGGCATGTTACGCGGATAACCGTCTCCGTAGCCGATTGCGGCGACGCCGATGTGCATGTCGCGGGCGGCGCGAAACCGCGCACCGTAGCCGATGGTCTCTCCGGCCCCAGTCGAGCTGCGCGGAATGGTGAAAGACCAATTCCAGGTCAAGCCGCCGAACCTCGTCGAGTTCGCCTCGGCTTGTAATGCCCTCAAGCAACAGGATCGCAGCACGCGCGTCGATCGCGCGAACGGCGCTGGCCTCGTCAAGCGTAGCGACCGCCAGCAGGTCGGCCTTGGCGAGCGCCGGCACGCATTGCCCCAGGCCATGGCCGTAGGCATCGGCCTTGATCACGGCCATAATCCGCGCACCACCGACGATGGTGCGCACCCGTTCGAGGTTGCGCGACAATGCCGGGGTATCGATGGTTGCGAAGGTGTTGCGGGACATATTCAATCGGTGGCGGAGAGGGGGGGATTCGAACCCCCGAGGGGCCGTAAAGCCCCTAACGGTTTTCGAGACCGCCGCATTCGACCACTCTGCCACCTCTCCGAAGGCTTTCAGTTTCACGGCGCACTTGACCGCGCGAGACGATCCCGCAACGCAGCGCGTAGTTTAGCGAAGTTCTACGCTGAATACCGCGGTATGTAACGACCGCGTAAAAAAAGAGCGACACACGAGTCGAGAGAGAAACCCGTGTGCCGCCGACGACCCGGGAACTGGCATTCCCGAGTCACTCCACCAACCAATACGTCCAGTCTAGCGATCAGGTTTCTGTCGCGAGTCGGTAATTTATCCCGCAAAAGGGTAGGCAAGCCGGAAAACCATCATCAGCATTTTTCCTACGCTGTGTCGGTAAATCACTGACTCGGAGCCTGTCGGGTTAGCCCGGCTTATTCACTGGTGGGCCATGCCGACGGCGTTTTCGCAACCGAGCACGCCGGCAGCGTACTCGCCGGTGCGGTGAAGATGCGCGACCGGGCGAAACGCCGCAGCTACAACCGCTGACCGCGTCTCGCGACACAGGGATGGTGAATGCGCCTAAAACAAATCGCGCAAGTGGTCCGACTCGAATCCACGCCGGTAAAGGGCCTGAGAGCGCCGAGCGCGCTCGGCGTAGGACAGCGCGCTGTCAGCGTTTCGGTATTTTCGTTGATAATATTTGGCGGCGATTTCAAAGAAATCGATTTCGGGATTTTCGATCGCGGCTACGGCCTGCCAGGAATCGACCCCGCGCTGCTCCAGTTCGGCCCGAATTCTGCGCGGGCCATAGTATCGCCCGGCACGCTGGCGGACGAAGCTTTCGGCGAAGCGCTGATCCGATTGCAGGCCGGCCGCCGCCAGTTCGTCAAGCACCTCGTCGACCCGCGATTGCGGCCAGCCTTTTGCAAGTAGTTTGCGGCTCAGCTCCAGGCACGAGTGTTCGCGTCTTGCCAGCAAGCGCAATGCGCCATCCCGCAGGCCCTGCCGATCGTGCTCGCGCTGATGTTCTTGATCGGCGTCAGCGCCCGCGACCGACTCGCTGTAAGGTGCTTCGGGCCATTCGTTGTCCCAACCGCTCATGCCCTGGCCTGGCCTGCCCCAAAGACCCGATCGCGCGTCTTCGACGCTCCGCCGAGCGGCCATCGGCCTGCGACAAGGCAAAAAACCAGGCCCGATGATGCCCGAGGGCACCGGGCCACGGACCTGCTACGAATCATGCCAACACCAGCCATCGATCAGCTCGCGACGTCCTCGGCTTCTTTTACCGGTGCCTCAGTGCTGTCTTCGGGCTTGGGCAACAAAATATCGCGAAGCCTTTTTTCGATTTCAGAGGTCATTTCAGGATGCTCTTTGAGGAAGGTTCGCACGTTATCCTTGCCTTGCCCAATGCGATCTTCACCGTAACTGTACCAGGCACCGGATTTCTTGATGATTTTATGCTCAACCCCCAGTTCAATCAGTTCGCCCTCGCGTGAAATGCCTTCTCCATAAAGAATTTCAAAGACTGCCTGACGGAACGGCGGTGCCATCTTGTTCTTGACGACTTTGACCCGGGTCTCGTTGCCGATCACCTCATCGCCGCGCTTGAGTGCGCCAATTCTGCGGATATCCAGACGAATGGACGAATAGAACTTCAGTGCGTTGCCACCTGTGGTGGTCTCGGGAGAGCCGAACATGACGCCGATCTTCATGCGGATCTGGTTGATGAAGATCACCATGCAATTGGTCCGCTTGATATTACCGGTCAGTTTGCGCAACGCCTGGCTCATCAGGCGAGCCTGCAACCCGACATGTGAATCACCCATTTCGCCCTCGATTTCGGCCTTGGGGGTCAACGCTGCAACTGAATCGACGACCACGATATCGACCGCCCCGGAACGCACCAGCATGTCGGTAATCTCCAACGCCTGCTCGCCGGTATCGGGTTGGGAAACCAGCAGATCATTGACGTTGACGCCGAGATTCTCAGCGTAGCTCGGGTCGAGCGCGTGCTCGGCATCGACAAACGCTGCCGTGCCACCGAGCTTTTGCGCCTCGGCGACTGCGTGCAGTGTCAGGGTCGTCTTGCCCGACGATTCCGGACCGTAGATCTCGACTACGCGACCGCGCGGTAGCCCGCCGATGCCGAGTGCGACGTCCAGCGCGAGCGATCCGCTGGAAACAACTGGAACGTCACGCGAGCGCGCATCATCGCCCATGCGCATGATGGCACCCTTGCCGTATTGCTTTTCGATTTGGCTCAATGCCGCCGATAGTGCTCTTTTTCGATTGTCGTCCACTGTTGAATAGTCTCCGTCGATAGGCTGATTGGATGATGGAGGATTATCTCACACGACCGACAAACGCCAGGCCGTCGGGAGCTCGAAGGGCGATTTACCTACCCGAATTCGTCCGATTTACCTACATAAGCATGTTCATTCGTCACATTCGCCCCAGCAACCCATCCAGCGCATGCGCCACGGTCTCCCGCCGAATGATCTCGCGGTCGCCGGGACTCATGTGCCTATGATGCCGCCAAACCGGCCCCGACACAGGACCATTGATCGAGGCACGGATCATCAGTACGCTTTGACCGCCCGAAATCCGCCGCTTCAGCCCGACGTATTCACAGCCCCTCCGTTACGAGGTGCCGCCAAGTGCCGTGGCTGCGGCGTTTCGCAAGCGAACGCACCGCAAGCGTACTCGCATGGCGGTTCGATCACGTCGGGGTAAGGATGTTCGACCGAGCCAAACGCCCTAGACGCGGGGCCTGGCGGCACCGCAGTAGATGGGGTAGTGGATCAGGCGGAATCAGGCGGGTTCAGGCCTCAAAGGCGTGATCGATCCAGGCCAGTTCACCGGTGTCGCCTTCGATGCCGACGACATCAAAGCGGCACGGCCACGACTGCCACAGCGGCGAGGTCGCCAGAAAATACGATGCCGCCTGAACGAGTTTTCGCTGCTTGAACACATCAACGCTTTCTGCGCTGTTGGCGAATCCGCGCGGCGTGCGCAAGCGAACCTCGACAAAAACAAGGAACTCGCGGTCGTGCATGACCAAGTCAATTTCACCGTGGCGGCATTGCCAGTTCCGGGCAACCAGCTTCAAGCCGTTTCGTTTCAGGAAAGCTTCGGCCTGTCGCTCGCCCCGCTGACCAGTCAAACGCTTGAACATTACGAATTCGCCGGCCTCACGGCTGATCGGCGATCGGCACCGGACGTCCGTTTCGAATCTGAGCCCATGGCAGGTCGCGCTCCAGCACCACACCGTCGGCCAGGCGCAGGCGACCGACGTTTCCGGGCAGGTAGAGCAGACGGTCCTGGTGCATCAGGTCCAACCACTGCAACAATGCCATCGCATCGCGCCCAAGCGCGTGAATTAGGCTCAGGGTCGACGACGAGCCGAGTGACTCGAACTGCCGCTCGGCCCCGCGGCGGCGTTCAGACGCGGCGGTTGAATCCAGCACCCACGGCGAAACCGGGATCTGCAATCCGTCCAGATCGGTCCCGGAATCCTCGCCGGAGTAAACATGCGAGGTGGCGTAGGTATCCAGGTCGTCGAGATCCAGAAAACGCAATTGCGGCATCAATTGACGGGCATCGCCGCCGCGCGTGGCCAGAAAGATGAGATCAGCGTCGGTGCGCCGCTGTGGCTCGGATTCAATCTCGCCGCCAAGAACCTGTGCGAGCTGCGCGATGCGCTGCTCTGAACGATCGATTTCCAGCAATTTGCGCAATGGGTCGGTGTGATCGAACTGAACGGAAGAGTGCTCGATCCGGTCATACACCCGGCCTCCGCCGAGCTCAAAGGTCTCGCTGAACCGCTGCGCGACGCGCCGACCGAAATCGCTGTTCTGGGCGATCAGCAGTGCACGCTCGTGGCCCGTCACCAACGCCCGTACCGCAGCCAGCTCGGCCTCTTCCTCGGGCGGCAGCGCGAGCATCGCGATTGAGGTTGCCGGCGACAGCTGGATTTCATCGGCAGGACGATTGAGCAGCAACATCGGGATTCCGGCATCCGGCGCATTGGAAATCGAGCTCGGGTCTCAGTTGCCGGGGCAGTTCGAACCAGAAGGCCAGCATACCGTCGCGCAACGCGTCGCCTGCCGCCACAAGCGGCCCCTGGCCGGGTAGCAAAATCGTCACCCGAGACGGCATCGGCTGCAGCTCCCGCCAGGACCAGATCCAGTCGAGCAAATCGCTCACCAGCGGACGCTCGAGCGAAAAACGCTGCCGCCATTCACCCAACGCCCGACTCAGAGCCGGATCGTCGAGCAGATGGGCACGTGCGGTCGCTGCCAGGTCAAGCCACGGCAATAACAAATCCTGGTCTGCAGACTGCCGACGTTGATCGCGCAAGGTCTCCAGCGGCAGGTCGAGCAGCAGAGCCAGCGCCGTCTCGGGTTTAAAGTCGCCGTCAATCAGGGATTGCCGGAGACCCTCGACACGCACCGCGGCCGAATCGGGGCTGGCCTGGTCAAGCCGTTGGCGCAAAAGATCGTATCGTTCGCGCAGCGCCTCGGGGAGCGCCCCCCGCACGGTCGAAAGAATTTGCTCGGCGCGATCAAATTCGTTACTGGCCAGTGCGATTTCGGCCGCGAGCAGTTCGACTTCGTACCATTCGGCGCTGCCGGGATTCGAGCGCTCCAATTGATCCAGCATTCGCTGCGCCTCGTCCGGGCGGCCGGCAAGCAGCCACTGTCGGGCCGCGGACCGGCGCGCCTGCGCGGCCTCGTCCGGCCGCTCCCAGGCGAGCGACGCCCAGGCCAGTGCCGCCTCTTCGTGCAGCCCGCGTTCGGCCAGCCGATTTGGATCGTTGTCAGCGTCCTGGTCGATTTGCGGGGCCGTCGACGCGCAAGACGCGAGTAACAGAACCAGCAACATCAGGCCCGCCGATACCCGTGCTTTTCGCAGCAAGCAGACTTTGGCCATAAACGTGCAAGCAGCAAGGGTGTTGCGCCTCATGAGTGCCATAATACGATTCTGACGCTTCGCGGAAATCGCATTGTCCCTCAAAATCAGCATCAAGGGTACCCTGTGGGTCGTCGCGACTCCGATCGGCAACCTTGCCGACCTCAGCCCCAGAGCTCGCGAAGTACTGGCCGAAGCGCCGATTTTGGCGGCCGAAGATACACGCACCAGTCAGAAGCTCGTCGCAATACGCCAGACGCCGCCGCGTTGGGTCAGCCTGCATGAACACAACGAGGAATCGGTGGTCAAGCGACTGATCGGGCTGCTTGGGCAGGGCCACGACGTCGCGCTGCTGTGTGACGCGGGTACGCCGCTGATTTCCGACCCTGGTTATCGCTTGATCGCCGCCGCACACGAGGTCGGAATCCGGGTATCGCCGGTCCCCGGTCCCTGCGCGGCCATCGCGGCACTGTCGGCCGCCGGGCTTGCCACCGATCGCTTTTTCTTCGAAGGATTTCTTCCCGCCCGGACCAGCGCACGACGCCGTCGGTTGGAAAGCTTGAAGCAGCAGGCCGCGACGCTGGTTTTTTACGTGCCGGCGCGCAAGCTGCCGAAAGCGCTGGCCGATGCAGCCGCAGCAATCGGCACTGACCGGCTAGCGACCGTCGCGCGCGAGCTAACCAAGCAATTCGAAACCATTCGCCGCGCAAGCCTCGGCGAGCTGGCCGACTGGACCGCCGGCGACCCGGACCAGCAGCGCGGCGAGGCCGTTTTGCTGATCAGCGGAGCGCCCGGAGCAGAGCCGAAACCCATTCTGATTGATGCGCTTGCGCGCGAACTGGCGGCGGAACTTCCCCCAGCGCGCGCAGCCAGAGTATTATCACGCGTCAGCGAGCTCGATCGACGCGAAGCATTCGCTCTGGTCGAAGCCCTGAACCGGAAAAATTCATGAGTCAATCCGCCTCCGAAAAACGACGGGAAGCCACGCAATGCACTTGCTGATCGGGCTGGTTTTCCTGGTTGGGATCGTTTTGCTGCCGGGCTGGTGGGTTCAGCGCGTCATGAGCCGCTACGCCGCGCCGACCGACCGCTATCCCAGTTCCGGCGCTCAAACCGCGCGCCATCTGCTGGACAAGGCCGGGCTCGAATCCATCAAGGTCGAACAGACCGAAGACGGCGACCACTACGACCCGGACGATCGCGCCGTGCGCCTGAGTCCGTCGAATTACTCCGATGCTTCGCTGACAGCCATCACGGTGGCCGCCCACGAGGTCGGCCATGCGCTGCAGCACGCCGACGGTTATAGTCCGCTGATCTGGCGCGGCCGGCTGGTCAAGTCGGTCCAGAAATGGCAACGTCTCGGCGTGATTCTGATCGGCCTGATGCCAGTCGCCCTTTTAGCTCTTAAACTGCCCCGCGCCGGGCTGATTTTCCTGGTCGTGGGCATGGCCGCACTAGCCTCCGGCATTGCCATCCACCTGGTCACGCTCCCAACAGAACTCGACGCGAGCTTCCGCCGGGCGTTACCGATCCTGAAAAAAGGCGGCTATCTAAGAAACGAGGATCGCGGCGCGGCCCGCAAGATCCTCACGGCTGCGGCCTTCACCTACGTCGCCGCCTCGATGATGGGTATGGTCAACTTCTGGCGCTGGCTCCGCATTCTCCGGGTCTAGTGTATTGTCAGCTAGGAGCCCTCACCGTCCACGCCCTGCCGGGGTCAGCGGCCGATGATCAGGCTTTGATTCATAAATCAACCGTATCTATCTAATATCGAAACAAATTCGCTCTTGCAATCGGAGTCAATCCGTTGCATAGTAGTCGTCGATGAAAAAGCCACCCGCAAACTTCAGGGGAACCGGTCTGCGCGCTCTAGCGGTTTCAGCGCTGGTTTTGTGCCTGTCTGGGGCACTGCAGGCCGGCGAGGTGCGCAATGTGCGGGTCTGGGCGGGACCGGACAAGACTCGCGTTGTTCTCGATTTGGACCAGAAAATCGAATACCGGGTCTTTTCGCTCGACAATCCCGATCGACTCGTGGTCGACATCGATCAGGCCCACATGTCGATGACCCCGAAAATTGCCGCAGAACACGACGCCGTGGTCAAGAAAATCCGTCATGGCATCCGCGAAGGCGAACACTTGCGGGTGGTGCTGGACCTGTCCGGAAGCGCCCGAACCAAGAGTTTCCTGCTTGAACCGACCGGCGAATACGGGCACCGCCTGGTTCTCGACCTGCACCCCAAAAATGCCCAGAGCGCAGACGAGCGAATCCGCTCCGTGGCTCGGCAATTGCCGAATGACGACCGCGACATGATCGTGGCAATCGACGCCGGGCACGGCGGCGAAGACCCGGGCGCCATCGGACCTGGCGGATCTTACGAGAAAAACGTCGTGCTGGCGCTGTCGCGCGAACTGATGCGCCAGATCGACGATGCGCCCGGCATGCGCGCCGTAATGATCCGAACCGGCGATTATTATGTGCCGCTAACCGAGCGTTACGCCCGCGCCCGACAGGCCCGCGCTGACCTGTTCGTTTCCATTCATGCCGACGCTTTTCGCGATTTTAGGGTGCGCGGCAGCTCGGTCTATATCCTTTCCCGGCACGGCGCTTCCAGCCAAGCCGCACGGCTTCTGGCCGAAAGCGAAAACGAATCGGACCTGATCGGTGGCGTCAACCTCGCGCACAGCGACGACATGTTGAAATCCGTGCTTCTGGATCTGTCGCAAAACGCATCGCTGGAATACAGCGGCACGGCTGCAAACCAGATTCTCAGCGAACTCAAAGCCATCAGCCGAATCCATCGAAGGGACGTCGAAAGCGCCAATTTCGTAGTCTTGAGATCGCCCGACGTACCCAGCGTACTGGTCGAAGTCGGTTTCATCAGCAACCCCGACGACGAAAAAAACCTTGGATCGCCGGCCTACCGCAACAAGCTCGCGCTTGCCATACGACGCGGCATCGAGGACCATTTTCGACAAACCGCGCCGCGCGGAACCTGGTTTGCGTCCAATCGCCACGATGCAGCGCGCCACGTCGTCAAGCGCGGTGACACGCTGGGCACCATCGCGCAACGCTATTCGGTCAGCCTCAACCAGCTCAGGCGCGTCAATGCCATCGACAACGACGTAATCCACCCCGGTGCTGTGCTGGTCATTCCTGCCGGCAGCTAATCTACTCTAACGCCGTACGAATACAATCAGAAGTATTCAACATCCGCCCCACTGCAACGCCGTCAGGCTCGACATCTGCGGCGTGTTGCAGCCAAGCGAGTCCCCACCGAACAGCCGAGTAAGTTTCCGGTGCACCCGGTCGCGAAACACCCCGACCTCCGGACCTGTCGGTGCCGCAGGAGGTGGGGTGGTGAATAAACCGGGGTCAGTTCATTCGTCCTGCCGGTGGTCCTGCAGATACCGGTCCTTAAGGCGCACGTAATGTTCGGCGGAATAGCGCAGCATCTCGATTTCGCCCTCGTCCAACCGCCGTGCCGGCCGTGCCGGGCTGCCGCGATACAACCAGCCCGATTCCAGCCGCTTTCCGGGACTGACCAAGCTACCAGCCGCGACCATGACCTGGTCTTCGACAACCACGCCATCGAGCAGCAGCGCGCTCATGCCGATTAGGCATCGATTGCCGATGGTACAGGCGTGCAAAACGGCCGCATGACCCACCGTTACATCGTCGCCGATGATCAGCGGCAAACCGCCGGGTGAAAGCGGTCCATCGTGAGTGACGTGAGCGATGCAGCCATCCTGAATGTTGGTGCGCTGCCCGACCCGAATCCGGTTGACATCGCCACGCAGGACCACGCCGGGCCAGATCGAGCAATCCGCCCCCAGGTGCACATCCCCGATCAGCGTCGATGCCGGATCCAGCCAGACCCGTTCACCGATGACAGGTCGAACGTTTCCGAATTTACGTATTGTTAACGTCATCACATTTTCCTTGATCTCAAGCAGGACCATAAATTGTCATTATGCACAGTGTCATATCAAGTTCAAAAAACAGCAATTTGTCGGGCGTAGCGAAGATTGAACATTCATAAACACGCGTAAGTATTTGTTTATAAATAATTTAAATGAGGTGATTCATTTTTAACCAATCCTCAGAGTTATCGCCATCAAGGGGGCTTCAGCCATGCGAGTGGATATTACCCACAACGTTATCCACAGTCTCTGTGGATAACGCCGTCCAGCCGATCCAGACGAGCCCGGCTACAATACCGGTTTGCTCACACCGGTCATTCTGCCCCACTCATCATGCGCGCGCACATCGAAGAATTGATCAACCAGGCCCTTGGCTATCTGAAGCGCGACGGGCAGTTGCCACGCGAGCTCGATTCGGAAGTTCAGATCGACCGGCCGCGTGACCCGGAGCACGGCGATTATGCCTGCAATATCGCCTTGCTCCTGGCCCGTCCGGCCAAAATGAAGCCGCGCGCTATCGCCGAACTGATTGTCAGTAAACTGCCGGCCTCGAAGCGGGTAGCCGAGGTCACCGTCGCCGGTCCTGGCTTTCTCAATTTTGTTGCCAGTGAACATCATCTGCGCTCGGTCGTACGTGAAGTACTGGCGAGCGACGCCAGGTTTGGCCACCTGCCCCCTGGAAGCCAGCCCGACATTCTGGCCGAATACGTCAGCGCCAACCCGACCGGACCACTGCATGTTGGCCATGGTCGAGGCGCGGCGTACGGCGCATCGCTCTCGGCCATCCTGAAGGCCGCCGGCCATCGGGTCCATCGGGAATACTATGTCAACGATCATGGTCGGCAAATGGACATCCTTGCCGTGTCTGTCTGGCTGCGTTACCTGGAACTGTGCGGTGAAGCCGTACCCTTTCCGGACAATGGCTATCGTGGCGAATACATCTACGACATCGCGCGCAGCGTGCGTAACCGGCATGGCGATGACCTGCGACATCCGGCGCGCACTATCGGTGCCGACCTGCCGGCCGACGAAAAGGACGGCGGCGACAAGGAAATCTATATCGACGCGTTAATCGCCACGGCGCGCCGAATGCTCGGCGAATCCGGTTACGAGGCGTGCTTCCAGGCAGCGCTAGAAGCCATGCTGGCAGACATTCGCGAAGATCTCGAAGAATTTGGCGCGGTCTTCGACCGCTGGTTCTCCGAGCGCGAACTGGACCTCAACGGCGCACTGGAGCGTGCCATTGAGCGCCTGGAAGCCGGAGGCTGGCTGTATACCGAAAACGGCGCGCGCTGGTTTCGGTCATCGGAGCTGGGCGACGACAAAGACCGCGTAGTCGTGCGCGAAAATGGCCGCACGACCTACTTCGCTTCCGACATCGCCTATTTGCTCGACAAGCTCGAGCGCTGTCCCGGCACGCTGATCTACATCTTCGGCGCAGATCACCATGGCTACGTCCCGCGCCTTAAAGCCGCAGCCCGCGGGCTTGGCGAGGATCCTGATCGTCTGGAGTTCCAACTCGTTCAGTTTGCCATCCTGTACCGCGAAGGCAAGCAGATCTCAATGTCAACCCGATCGGGCCAATTCACGACGCTCAGGCGCTTGCGCGAAGAGGTCGGCAACGATGCCGCGCGTTACTTCTACATTATGCGCTCGCACGAACAACACCTTGACTTCGACCTCGACCTGGCCACATCGCACGCCAACGAAAATCCGGTTTTCTACGTCCAGTACGCTCACGCACGAATTTTCAGCATTTTCAGGCAACTTGAAGGACGCGGCATGAAGCACAACTCCGCAATCGGCGATGCGGCCCTGAAGCACTTGGCGGAAAAGCAAGAGCGCAAGCTGATGCAGGCCATGGGTCGCTGGCCGGAAATCATCGAGTCTTCGGCCCGGCGCCGGTCTCCACACGACATCGCCCATTACGTGCATGAACTGGCCGGCCTTTTCCACACCTATTACAACGCCACGCCAATCCTGGTCGAAAACGACGACCTGCGAAACGCCCGGCTCAATCTGATCGTGGCGGTGCGCAGCGTGCTGGCCGCCGGTCTCGGCATCCTCGGAGTCAATGCACCGGAGCAGATGTAATGGCGCGTAAGCAGGCACGTCGAGGCCGTTCGAACGGCTCGCTGGGTTTCCTGACCTTCTCAGCCGGCCTGCTGTGCGGACTTGGCGTCGCCCTGCTCGCATGGATGGGAGGCTACCTGCCGCGCGGCGACGAAGCCTTACAGGGGCCGCCCAGCGGCCGCGACGAGCCGCCGATTATCGAGTCGCCCGGCACCGACGATCGCGCCGGCAACAACCAATACGAGTTCTTCACGGTCTTGCCCGAAATCGAAGTCATCGTACCCAATAGTGAAATCGAGCAGCGGGCTCGCAACAATCCCGACCAGCCGGCCACCGCCGCAGGCGGTCGGTATGTTATCCAGATCGGCTCGTTTCGCTCAGGTGACGACGCCGAAAGCCTGAAGGCCAGGCTTGCCTTGCTGGGTCTCGTGGCCAACATCCAGCAAGTCACGGTCAACGACCAGCGCTGGCACCGGGTACGCCTGGGACCGTTTGAAACCGCCCGCACGGCCGACAGCGCTCGACGCCAGCTGCTCGATAACGGCTTCGAAGCAATGGTCTTGCGCGACGGTTGAGAACCTCGTGGCAATGACCTCACGCCTGCCGCCTGCCGTACCGTCGAAGCTGCGAACCAAAACAGACGCGAAAGACCCAACATTCAATTGGACTGAATGGTACATTAGCGGCCTATGACACCGGTTCGCCTCGAACAAGCGCCTCGACCCCCGATTGACCGGGTCCGTATCGCAAGCCCGCTCAGGTCAGGTTGGCTGGCCCTTGCCAGGCTTGTTCACGATACCGGGTATGGCATGTTTGAAGCCCTGTCCGGCCATGCCAAAAGCTGCATCCACGCGCTACTCACCCGCTCGCCCCAGCCTTGCTGGTCGTCGGGTAACCAAGGTCTGGATGCAAGGCTGCAACCCGACAGGCCCGGGCCACTCCTCGTTCAGGGGTGCGAGTGAGTCGCCCGGCTCTAATGCTGCCCGGCGGTGGTGCCAGAGGTGCCTACCAGGTGGGCGTTCTCAAGGCCCTGGCAGAGTATCTGCCGGGCCCACCGGCCTGCACTGGCTGGGCTCGATGACGCTCGGCGGACTTGGCCTGGCCAACCCGAAATCGTTGCTCGACAACAGCCCGCTGGGCGAACTCCTCCAGCGCGAACTCGACCGTGCCGGCATTCATCGGGCGATCGAGGAAGGCCACCTAAAGGCACTGCTGGTGACCGCCTCGGGCTATGCCACATCGCGTGCGGTCACGTTCTTTCAGGCTAGCGAAGAAATCGAGGCCTGGTCGCTTCACAAGCGTGCTGGTGTGCGCGCCAAAATCGACGCTCTGCACCTCCTTGCCAGTGCCGGGCTGCCGCTGCTGTTCCCGGCAAGACGAATCGGAAACGAATACTTCGGCGACGGCGGCATGCGTCACACCACGCCCTTGAGCCCGCCGATCCGAATGGGTGCCGATCGCATGCTGATCATCGGAACACGCGACGAGTTGCCTGACCCCGAACCCCGCGAGTGCAGCAAATATCCGTCGCTGGGTGAAATTGGCGGTTACCTGCTCGACGTCATCTTCATGGATTACCTGGCCAATGACCTGGGCCGCCTGAAACGCATCAACGAAACCCTGCGGCACTTGCACCCGGACCGTCGGGACCAAAGCGACCTACGCCAGGTCGAGGCACTGTTGATTCAGCCCAGCAAAGACCTGCGCGAAATTTCAAACCGGCATCTGCACCGGGTGCCGGCAAGCGTAAGAACGCTGCTCAGGGGCGTAGGCGCATGGGGCCCGGGACGATTGCCGAGCTATCTGCTGTTCGAAGCCGAATTCTGTCGTGAATTGATAGAACTGGGGTATTCCGACGGCATGCAGTTGTAAACCGCAGCGTAGCTTCACTCTACGTGAGGATTGGCACCGCGAGTACACAGGCCCCGCGACCTGATGTACGACGGCGGCTATACCGGGCAGCGTAGCGATTCCGGCTCGACGTTATGCACCGTTGGGGTTACGAATACAATCAGAAGGATTGGCTCTTTTCAGGAGCCTGCTTGCAGGCGAACAAAAGCGGGACTCCTTAGCCAGATTTAGATCAGATGCGCACTTTTCCGCGCAAAATGTCGAAAAACATGACCCAGTCGCCGGCCAGGCTGTAGGCCGGATAGCTGAAGGTCGCCGGCCGATTCTTTTCAAAAACCAAATGGCCAACCCAGGCGAACCCGTAGCCGGCCAGCGGCATGGCCAAAAACCACCACGGCGATACAAAAATGCCAGCCAGCAATGCCGCGATGACCAGCCAGCTACCGGCAAAATGCATACGCCGGCATCGTAAATCGGCATGTTCGGCCAGATAGTATGGATAAAATTCGCGAAAGCTCGAAAACGACGGTTGCATTTCAACCTCCCGGGATTCGGATACTGGATGGCCGCACCATCATGGCGCAGCAAACCAGGAACTTGCCATCGCGCCAGGCTTGCGCCACGGAGTCGCAACTCAATTACCCCGGCTGTGAATCACCACCCCACCGTCGTGAGCAGTCGATAGGCCCTGTGGCCGGGGCGTCTCGCGACCGAGCACACCGACGCGGGGCCTGCCGGCACCGCAGTAGGTGGGGTGGTGAATAATCCGGGCTAAGCAATTATGTCAGAAAGACCACGTTCGGTGCGTCTGGACGGGCCCGGCAACAATTCAGCGTGGCGCGCTTTTTCCACGCAGATTCAGGAGGTGACCCATAATCAAGCCCAGACCACCGGCCGAAGTTACGGCCGCAATCCAGCCCTGCCCCAGAACATGGCGCTGTTCAAGAATCGCTGCCAGGACCAACAGCGCGAAGCCGATGCCGGCCGGGATCCACATCCGCGCATTGCGATGCCGAAAAAACCCCAGCGCAAACGCCAGCAGGCTGACCGGTACGATCACGGCCAGCAACACCAGGTGAAAGATCTCGTGATTGAAAAAGCCGACGCTGACCGTCGGCGCAAAAAGCATCGTTAGCGGAAGCGCCAGGCACTGAAGCAGGCAGAACCCTGAGATGCCAATGCCAAGCCGATCCAGCCAGCCGACCGGACACTCGCGCGAGCGCTCTGTTTTCAATACCACGTCCATGGCGACACCGCTAATGCAAAGATGTAATGATATAACATTTTCTCAGAGGTTTCCACAACAATGGCTGCTGGGTTTTCGATAACGGTCACCACCCTGCAGCACAGCCACGACCTTCCAGCATCAATCGACGATCCGCAGCGAGCCCCAACCAGCACCTGCAAAAACCGGGGTTACGAGTTCAACACGGGCCTGTTGCTGGAGTGTAACCAGGGTGCCGCCCCGCGCCGCAGGATTCTGTTCAGCCCGCCTTATTCACGCCAGGTGGCGTGGCTGGGGCGGTTTGCGACCAAAGGCGCGCCAATCGTCACTTCATCCCTGACCAGATCTGGCAGCTCACGCAGCGCTGCCATCGGCGTGAGTTTTTGCTGTAATTCAGCCGTGACTGGCGTCGCTGGCTGTTTCAGGCCAGAAAGCGTTTCGACTTGAACATGGTGCGTGCCGGGGCCGTGTTTTACCCGGCGCAATGGGAAATATCCGGCTGACTCAATGGCCTGCAACGGATTCAGCAAACGCTTGCCGGATCGGTCGACGCAGCGCCACGTGACACTGCACCGAAACGAGTTCCAGCGTGGAGCCAGTCGGTCGCGGTCGGAAGCACGGAATTCCTCGAAACGTTCCGGCGCTTCGCCGCCAACCTTCGCCACCGCGCGATCGATGGGCAAGACTGACAGTGGTCGCTGCGCGAGACGCCCTCAGCCTACAGTGACGATTCTGACGGCAAACTAAGACATTTAAGCGGTGGAAATGGGCTTTTTTTGATTTTTCCGTGAATTCATAAGGTTACGC
>JAIVHD010000419.1 GCA_020201235.1 Lysobacteraceae bacterium | reverse complement strand
CCGCCGGCGAGTCCGGCTCGGTCATCGACTTTATCCGCCGGGCTCAGGCCGTGCAGACGTTTGCCGATGATCCCGATGTTGAGAGTCTGATTGCGGCCAACAAGCGCGCGGCCAATCTTTTGGAGCTGGCTAATTTAGAGGAGATGGGTGAAATTGACGAAAGTTCGCTGGAGATCGATGCAGAAAAGCGCCTTTTCGACGAAGTTCGGCGAACAGAAAGTGCCCTTGTCGAGCAAATCGAGCAACAGGACTATCCGGCCGCACTGAGCTTGCTGGCCGCGCTGCGGCCGGCGGTGGATCAGTTTTTTAATGATGTGATGGTGATGGTCGACGATCCGGACTTGCGTGGCAATCGGCTGGCGCTGCTGGCGCGCTTGCGCAAGTTGTTTCTGCGCGTGGCCGATGTGGCCAAACTGGGGCGTGCATGAAGCCACCGGTTCTGGTCGAGATTGGTTTGATCGGCACGCCGGATGAACCCGTACGATCGGCCTTGCTTCCGGTTTTAGCCGAACTCAACCAAACCGATTGGCCACTGGTTCTGCTGGCGATTCGTCCCGACCGCTGGAAGCCGACGCGCAATAGCGTCGACAAGGCCTTCATGGGTCAGGCGGCGATCGAGTCCAGCATCCACAGGGCGGGCGGCGCGCTGGATGCAATCATCTATCTTGATTTCGGTTTGTTCAGCCGCCAGCGTCAGCGCGACTGGATGTTTGGCGACCTGGCCGACCGCTATGCGTGCCGGATCGATCAGATGCACGCCATTACCCGGCCAGGAAGGATCGCCGAATCGCTGGTTTCCAAGGTCGGCAGTATCGCCGTTCTGGAAAACCCGTTAAAACTGGAGCAGGATTTACGCGCCTTCATGGACGGGAAGCCGGGCTGAGCCCGCCCGTCCCCGGTAGCACATCGCTTCTGTCGCCTCAGATATCCAGGTTGGAGACGTTGAGTGCGTTGGTTTCGATAAATTCGCGTCGCGGTTCCACTTCGTTGCCCATCAAGGTAGAAAAGATCGCGTCGGCTCCGACCGCGTCCTCGATGGTAACTTTCAGCAGTCGGCGGCTTTCGGGGTCGACCGTGGTTTCCCAAAGTTGGTCCGGATTCATTTCACCCAGGCCCTTGAAGCGCTGGATCGAACGGCCCTTGCGGCTTTCGTCCATCAGCCAGCGGTAGACCTCGCTGAAACGACGGACCGGATGGGTCTGATTTCCGCGCTCGACGCGCGCATCCTCTCCAATCAAATCGTGAACGGATGCAGCGACCCGCGCGATCGAGCGGTATTCGGCACCGTTAAAAAAAGCGCTGTCGAGCACGGTGTCCTGGCTGATACCCTGGCTATCGCGGCTGATCACCAGGCCGCCGCCTTCCAGCGCACTCAGTTTCCACTTTACGCCGGCCGGTGAGGCCGCTTCGAGACGTTGCTTGAAGCGCGCCATCCAGTCTTCAAGATTAGCGCTTGAACTTGAAGAAAATGGTGTAAAATCAATAAGTTGTGCGATTATAACCGGGTCGTGACGGCGCTCCAGGCGGGCGGCGGCAAGGCTGGCGGTGTGAAATTCGGTCATCAAGCTGTCGAGCGCCGCGCCGTGTAGTGACGGCTGATTATCACCGGGTATCAAGCGCGTGCCATCAAGCGCTCGATCGATTAGGTAGCGTGTCAGCTCAGTATCGTCTTTGAGGTACCACTCCTGTTTGCCTTGCTTGATCTTGTACAGCGGCGGCTGTGCGATGTAGATATGCCCGCCTGCGATCAACTCGGGCATCTGGCGGTAGAAAAAGGTTAGCAACAGCGTGCGGATGTGCGAGCCGTCGACGTCGGCGTCGGTCATGATGATGATTCGGTGGTAGCGCAGCTTGGCGAGATTGAACTCGTCCTTTCCGATGCCGGTGCCAAGGGCCGTGATGAGGGTTCCGACCTCGGCCGAGCTGATCATCTTGTCGAAGCGCGCCTTTTCGACGTTTAAGCGGCTTCTCTTGCGCGCGCCGCCTCAATGGCTTTTGACGCGATGACCTTCGCATCTTGCGGGTTTTCAAGAAGAAAATCGCGCAACTGCTCGCTTAATGCGGCTTCAACGGCTGGCTTGACCTCCGAAGAGACCAGCTTGTCCTTGGTCTGGGATGAAAACTTGGGGTCAGGCACTTTGACTGAAAGCACGGCGATCAAACCCTCACGGCAGTCGTCGCCCGTGATCTGAACTTTGGCCTTCTTGGCCAAGCCACTTTCTTCAATATACTGGTTGAGCGTGCGGGTCAGGCCGGCACGAAAGCCGGCCATATGCGTTCCGCCATCGCGCTGCGGGATGGTGTTGGTAAAGTAGAAAACGCTTTCCTGGTAGGCATCGGTCCACTGCAGCGCGGCCTCGACCGTAATGTCGTTGTGTTCGGCCTGAAAATGCAGCGCGTTGGAATGCAACGGTGATTTTTTTCCGCCCAGATATTCGACAAACGAACGTATACCGCCCTCGTATTCGAATAGATCCTGCTTGTCGTTGCGCTCATCGTGCAGCTTGATGGCAACCCCGGAGTTCAGGAAGCTAAGTTCACGCAAGCGCTTGGCCAGGATGTCGTAGTGAAATTCGACATCGGTAAAAATCGCCCGGCTGGGCAAAAAGCGGATCTCGGTACCGGTGCGATCGCTTTCACTGACGGCTTCCATCGGCTTTTCCGGCACGCCCAGGCTGTAAGTCTGGTGCCAGCAATGGCCCTGCCGATAAATGGTCAGCTCCAGCTTTTCTGACAGGGCGTTGACCACCGAGACGCCGACACCGTGCAGGCCACCGGAGACCTTATAGGATTGATCATCGAACTTGCCGCCAGCGTGCAGCACCGTCATGATGACTTCGGCGGCCGATTTGCCTTCGTCTTGATGCCAATCGACCGGGATGCCGCGACCATTGTCGGTAACGCTGACCGCGCCATCGGTGTGCAGAGTCACGACGATTTGGTCGCAATGCCCCGCCAGAGCTTCGTCGATCGAGTTGTCGACGACCTCAAACACCATGTGATGCAGGCCCGTACCGTCGTCGGTATCACCAATGTACATACCCGGGCGCTTTCGAACTGCGTCAAGCCCCTTGAGCACCTTGATGCTGTCGGATGAATAATTTTCTACCATGTTTGATTCCGGTCGGAATGAATGGTTGGCCCGGCCCGATCGACGCTCGCAAGAGCGTTCGGCCTTCGGTCGATCTGAATCGGTTTAATCGAATGTCAGGATTATACCATTTCGAGGATTTCCCCCTGTTCCACGTGGAACACTGTGGCGTGGTCGATCGATGGTGCCTGTATTGCCGTGATCCAGCTCTGAATGGGCGCTTGCATGACCCAATCCAGCAGCTGCTCGAAGTGCTTCGAGTCCAGCTCAGAAACAGGATCATCCAGTAATAAAATGGGGGTGTTTTGGGCCGAGGTCAAATGCTGCATCTGTCCCAACTTTAACAACAACGCGGCCAACTTCATCTGGCCGCGCGACAAGCGGCTGGCAGCGATCTGCGCGTCTACACGGATTACCAACTCGCCCCGATGCGGCCCCTCGCGCGTGTAGCCATGCTCCAGGTCGCGCGTTCTCGACTTTTTCCAGAGTTCGGCGTAGCCCTCCGCGAATTCGAACTGCGATCGATATCGAACAGTCAGCGGGTCGAGTCGAAACCGAAGACGTGCTTCAAGCAATTGCAGGTCGTTTTGCAGCCGCCCGGCGTAGGCGGCGCGGGCCTGTTCGATTTTTTCGGCGGCCACAGATAAAGGCTTTTCCAGAGCGTCCAGCGTTGCGGAGGCTGCTGATGCCCGTAATGCGGCGTTTCTCTGCCGAAGCAGTCGGCTATAACGCTTCCAATTGTCAAGATAGGATTGTTCCACGTGGAACAACCCCCAATCCAGATAGGCGCGTCTTTCCCCCGGCCCGCCCTCGATCAGTTCGTGGCTCGACGGATCAACCACCACAAGCGGCAACGCACGTGCAAATTCGCTCAGCTTGGAGCAGGGTCTGCCATCGATGCGCCCGATCCACTCAGAACTGCGCCGTTC
>JAIVHD010000418.1 GCA_020201235.1 Lysobacteraceae bacterium | reverse complement strand
TGTTCAAGAGCGCCGATGTGATGACGATCGAGCAGGCGGCGAAACTGCTCGGGATCAAGGCTGAATCCGTCGGCAAGAAGATTCAACGCGGTCAGTTGCTGGTCATCGAGTTTGGCGACAAGAAGTACCTTCCTTCTTTTCAGTTTCGCGAGGATCGCGTCGAACCGGAAATGACTGCACTGATGCAAGCGCTCGAACCGCTGGGCGCCTTCACCAGGCTCGACTGGTTCCTGACCCCGCATCCCGATTTCGACAACCAGAAACCCGCTGACCTGATCCGATCCAGATCGGAAGAACTGCTGCAGGCAGCCAGACGATTCGGTAGCCAGGGCGGTGCCTGATCGGTTGCCCCGCAGACTGGCTCTGATCGAACTGCCGGCCAGCGAAAAGCTTTACCGCTGCCATCAGGCCCGCCACAGTCCGATATTCTTCGGGCGCAACATCTCGAATCGTTTCGACGCCCCGGAAGGCGAGTTCGGCGTCTGCTATCTTTCCCGTAGCCCCATCGGCGCATTTGCCGAGACATTCCTGCGCCGCGCCCGTGGACAGTTCATCGAACGCGATGATCTGTACCGTCATGCAGTCACACGCATCAGACTGGCAAAACCGGTGAAGCTGGTCCAGTGCTTCGGCACCGGACTGCACCGAAACGGCATCGATGCGCGAATCTCGTCCAGCGCCGACTACCCCGAGCACCAGCGATTTTCCCGGGACTGCTTCGAGCACCAGGAGTTGCCCGATGGCCTGATCTATCGTGCACGATTCGATGACGATCAGTTCTCGGTAGGCTTGTACGACCGCGCATCCGCGTCGATCTCGCAAGACTCCAAGCCCCGTCGCTGGCTTGACGCCGGCACACTTCTGGATGAAGTTCTCGACCTTTACCAGATCGGAATCTGATGCTTTCTACCCTGCCATCAATCCATGGGACGCCACCTGACCGCCTCCCCCATCGCTTCCAGAGCTGTTTTGCGCTACGATTAGCGCAGGCGCAAGGCAGAAGAATCATGCTGAAAGAAATCGAAACCCACCGCGAACAAATCGCCGAACTCTGCCGCCGCTACGGCGTCAAGCGGCTGGAACTGTTCGGCTCGGCCGCGCGCGGGCGTGACTTCCAGCCGGGGCACAGCGATATCGATTTCCTGGTGGACTTCAACGCTGACGAGCCCCCCACGCTGGAGCACTTCCTTGACCTCGAAAGCAGGCTGAGCGATCTACTGGGCCGGCCAGTCGATGTGATCTCTCGCAGCGCCGTCGAGCGCAGCCGAAACTACATCCGCCGGCGCTCCATTCTTCGAGATGCGCAGGCGGTCTATGGCTGACCTGCCCGAGCGCGACCTATCGCTGCTGCTGGACATGCTGCTCGCGGCGCGTGACGCCCGGAAATTCATCCGAGGCATGGAGAAACCCGAATTCCTCGACAGCGATCTGCACCAGAGCGCCGTGATTCGCTCGCTGGAGATCATCGGCGAAGCCGCCGGTCGTATCAGTCCCGCTACCACGAAAAAAATATCTGAGATCCCATGGAAAAAGGTCACCGGCATGCGGCATCGCCTGATCCACGACTATTTTGACGTCGATCTGGAACTGGTCTGGGAGGTTGTGCATGTCGAAATTCCGGCGCTGATCAAAACCCTGGAAGGGCTCGTACCACCGGAAGACGAGGGCAGCCGATGAATTCCGGCACCGATCCATCCACTGCCCCCGCACACGCACCCCTTTCCGTCATTCCCGCGCACGCGGGAATCCAGCGCCTTCAAAACCAATAATGTGCCAGCTGCGGCCCGAGGTGGGGGCAACAAACTCATGAACACCACCCCCGAATCCCGCCTGCTGGAACTCTACGACTGTGGCGCCGAAGCCCCCGACGCCATCGGAGACCGTGCGAAAATTCCTTAGTGCGAATCTTGACTATCTCTATCTGGTCGGCCTGGCCGCACCGGCGGGCGAGGATCCAGTCAAACACGGACGGGTTATTCTAGCTCTTCAAAGCGGGGCCCGCCACCGTGCAATTTCGATGGTAGACCCTTGCTGGTAACCGAAACACTGTCCATGCTCATCCCGCTGTGTATTACGTGGTAAGAATTATAAGGCGGGAAATGCGATGTTTCAACCCGGCTTATCGCGGGAACCCGGCGTGGGGCATGGCGGTGCCGCAGTAGGTGGGATGGTGAATACGGCGAGCTGAGTAGCCTATACTGGGTTCATGCTCGAAAGTAGCCGAATCACGCCGCCGATACTCGCGGCTCTGCCCGACACCCAGGCCATCTACCTGTTCGGCTCAGCCGCCAGCGGGGCGTTGCGCTCTGACAGCGATGTGGACATCGCGGTTCTGCTGCCTGCAGCGCGCGCAAAGCGGGTTGGGAACCTGAGCGGAAGCGATCTGCGCCTGGCGCTCGAATCCCGCTTTTCACGCGATGTGGATCTGATCAATCTCCGGCAAGCCCCAACGGTTTTCCAGAACCAGATCATCGTCGACGGCCGGCGCATCCACTGCGCCGACGAGGGTGCAGCCGACGAGTTCGAAATGCACGTGCTGTCGCTGTATCAGAAACTCCAGGCTGAGCGTGCCGGCGTTGTGGCCGACGGTCTTTCCAGCGGCCGATTCCTGGGCCCATGAACGACGTACTGCTCAACAAGAAGATCAGCATCGAACGCTGCATTCGTCAGATTCGAAGGTATTATCCCGCCTTATGCTGGTGCGCTTCGCTGCGCTCAACAGCACCCTACAAATTCACTTGCTCGTGCAGATTTCAGGGTCCGGGGCTTCGATCACCGATGCGTCGGGGACGTCGCCCCGACTTACCCAGTATCTGATTCCTACGAGTAAATCCAGGGTTGTGTTGGTCGATAGCTGTGGTTCATGCGTAATCAGGTTCGTTTAAACTCGAAGTGATCGGTGCGCTCAGTGTGGATATCAAATTCGGATCTGGTAAAGATCGAGAACTTCCTCCAGAAGCGTGCCGGCGTCAAGCCAGCGAAGGGGTTTGGCGTCTGGTGAATTCGCCTTCCGGGGCGTCGAAACAATTCAAGATGTTGCGCCCGAAGAATATCGGGCTGCGGCGGGCACGGCGGCGGTCAGGTGGGTTCCCATGGATTGATGACGATCAGACCGGCGTGTCGGAAGGGAGTGGTATCGCGGGTGGCGACGGCGTAGTTGTGGGTCAGCGCGATGGCTGCGATGAACGCATCGGCGGTGGCGATGGCCTGGCCGGTTTTTCGGGTTTTGGCCAGCAGTCTGGCGTAGGCGGATGCGCAGTCCAGATCGAAGGGCAGGACGCGGCCGGTAAACAGTGGCAGGATGGTTTGCTCCAGGCTGTCTTGCAGGCTGCTGCGGCGTTTGCCGGTAGGCAGCAGGGCAACGCCGGCGCGCAGTTCGGCCGCGCTGATGGCCGTGAGGTAAAGGGTTTTCATTGGCTGGGCGTCAATCCAGGCCACCACGCGCGGTTCGGGGTCTCGGCGCAGTGGTTCCGAGATCAGGTCGGTGTCGAGGATGATCACCCCAAATCGATGTCGCGCACGGGGCCTTTGTCGCGCACGTTATTGAATACGGCAGCTTCTTCGTTGGTCAGCCTGGATTGGCGTCCAATCTCGGCCAGCAGTGAGCCGAGCCTGGTACGGCCTTCCGGTGCGACGCTGGCCTCAAGAATTTCGCGTACTTCGGCTTCCATGCTGCGCCCGTGCTTGGCGGCACGAACGCGCAGGGCGCGGTGAACCTCGTCGGGCAGGTTGCGTACGGTCATAGTGGGCATGGGCGGATTCTCCAGCAATGCTGTCAATACGCCTATTTGACAGCATTGACGTCATTTTGTCAATATGAAAGCATTACACAAGCGCGAGTCGTGGGTTGCCGGTTTCGGCTTCGGCCTGGTTCAGTTCGGCCAGGAGTTGTTCGGGGTCGCCGTGGTCTTGCGGCCCTTGCGCTCGGGCACGCATCCTCACCGGACAGGCGAGTACGTCTGTGGTGCGGATCGTCGCGAGAGGCCACAGCCACGGCACCTGGCGGCAACTCGTGACGGAGGGGGTGAATAAGGGGCTTGGGGCGGTGAATACGGCAGCTTCTTCGTTGGTCAGC
>JAIVHD010000193.1 GCA_020201235.1 Lysobacteraceae bacterium | reverse complement strand
ACAAAGCTCGCGACCTCGTTCAAGTTGCGCTCGATCACCAGGCTCCAGCGAAATTCCCCGATCGTACCCAGATAGGTTCCCAGCGTTTTGGAAACCAGGTACAGCAAAGCCAGCGAAATCATCACCTGCGGCTTTCCCAGCCACAGCAGAAACACCTCGGACAGGCGAATGCGAACCGCAGGCCTGACCCGGTGGGTCGCCTGGAAGATCCGGATTCGGCTGCGTCCGATCAGGAAAACATCACCGCTTTCAACCCGCCGCCGCTCGATATGCTGCTTGTGCCGGGGCCGGCGGATGCCGTTGACGCTTTCCAGATCCTCGATCCAGAGATCGCCCTCCTCGTCGACAGTCAACCTTGCATGACGCGCGTCGGCGTGCTCGTCGCTGAGGATCACGTCGTTGTCGAATCCTCGTCCGAGCCAGATCGTGTGCTGATCGAATTTCTGCCGCTCGAGCACATTGTTGGTCGTGCCGAGCTGCTCGACGATCACTTCCATTTCAACGCACCCAGCAGATATTGATGGAAGCGTTGCGCACTGTCGCGGCCGACCCCGGCCAGCGTGTAATGAATATTCAGGCCCTCGGCACCGGGCATCAGCGCGCGAGCGACGTAAAGCACATCGTAAAGGCCAGGATAATCCAGATACGTCCGAAGGCAATAAGTGGCCTTGAACGGCACGGGTTTAAGACTTTCGATTTCCAGCCAGTCCTCGTTACACTCAAAAGCAGTCACGTCCTTGTCGCCGGTCTGATTGAATGGCATGAAGGTGTTCTGCTCGAACACCCGCGCGAACTGAAACGGATTGAGCAAATCACTGCCATACCAGCCGAAAATAATCTCCAGCGGCCCGGTATCCAGCGAGCGTGACAGATAAATGCGGTCGTTGAGCACACAGTTTGAATGGCTTTCGCGCCACGGTGCCTCAATCTCGGACTCGCGACCGCTGCCGCCGCAGCTGATCCAGGGCCTGATCTCGCGCGGAATCATCAGCGGCCCGAAGGCTTCCAGCGACCAGTCTCCGGTCAGCAATGCATCGATCATACCGGCTTGGTGCTCGATGATCTGGCCGACGACCCCGGCGCGAATCAGCTCGAGCGAGCGAGCCTGCTCTGGCAGTTGCTCTGCCAAGCTGCGAAGGTTTTCGACCGGCACCAAAAAGCTGACCGAGTTGCCGGCAGCCGCGACATTGATCCCAACAACCTGCCCTTCAAGATTCACCGCCGGGCCGCCCGACATGCCGGGATTGAGTGCCCCGGTGAAGTGGATACTCTTGCGGAACTGGTTCTCCAGAAGGCCGTTGTAGGTGCCTGGCACGATGCTCAAGCCAATGTCGTAGGGATTGCCCAGCGCAAGGATGGTTTCTCCGGCACGCGGCAGCATTTCGGCGAATTCAAACGGCACGAACGCAACCGGCACTCGCTCGGCATCATCAAAACGTAGCAGTGCGAGATCGTGCAGCACATCGACATCCACGATTTCCAATGGCCCAACTTGGCCTTCGACATCGCGGAAGCGAAGCGAATAGCGATCGGGGTCGAGCAGATACTCCGAGACCACGTGGTAATTGCTTGCCAGCAGCCCCTGCTCGTTCAACGCAAAGGCGCTGCCCTGGGCATTCTTGTTGTTGCTGACCCGATCGACGACTTCAACGGTGAACAGCCCGGGACGGAGCGATTCGAATAACGCGCTGTATTCTCGTTGTTGCGCGGCGAGCGTCGAAAAGAAACCAAACAGCAACAACAGCAAAACCCGCTTGACAGGCAGGGCAATGGCTTGACTCATTCCGGAACGCTCGCAAAATGGCATGGCGCTCAGACTACATCAAGACGGTCGTCGGAATGGTTCGGCAAGGCGGTGGTGACAAAGCGGGCTCATGCGATCAGGACCAGGCAGTACAATCGGCGATCTGTACACCTCGGGTACGACCATGCAACCGCGCGACCACCGATGCGAGCGATGATCCTGGCGGCCGGGCGCGGCAAGCGCATGCGCCCGTTGACCGACAAGACCCCCAAGCCGCTATTACCGGTTGGCGGCAAGCCATTAATCATCCACCAGATCGAGCGGCTTCGAGCGGGCGGCTTCGAACGCATCGTGATCAATCTGGGATGGCTTGGCCGGCAGATCGAGCAACACCTTGGCGACGGTTCGGAGTGGCGCGTGGCGATTGAGTAC
>JAIVHD010000417.1 GCA_020201235.1 Lysobacteraceae bacterium | reverse complement strand
TCACGCGCGAAGAACTCGGGGCAAAGATGCCGCAGTGGTGCTACAGCGGCTGGCTGTGGCTGACGCGCGTCGTCACGCCATTGATGATCCTGGTCGTGCTCGGCGGACTGCTCGGCATTTTCTGATTCGACCGGCCCGTACCGGTATCTCCCGGTACGGGTCATTAACGGTCCGGTTTCCGATGCCGCAAGTCAGGTAAAGATCGCTTCGAGCAACAGACCACGCTCGTCTTGCCCAACCGGCACCAGAAACAGGTCCAGCCCGCCGATTTTTTCGTGTTCCAGTCTGAATATGGCCTGCACCGGCTCGGTGTGACCATCGCAGGCGAATAAAAGTGAGAATGGCGCTCGTCCCGAGGACCCATTCTGGTCGGACAATTGCCGTACCTGAACCAGTTTGGCTGCGGTGTCGGGCCAATCTTCATGGCGCAAGTGAAAGGATTGTCCGATCAGGTTTTCGAAAGTGTCAGCGGTGAATTCTTCGAGCATGCTGTTCCTTTTTAAAAGGCCGGTTTAAAGAGAGTCGCGCGATTCAAGGCGTGCGGGTTGCAAACGTTGTGCGCCAGCGACGATTGTCTTCGGAAGACCGGCGGTTTAGTCAACCGCGCGCCACTCGAGCAAATCGTAAACACCTTTGTCTTCCAGCGTTTGAAAGCCCAGGCGCAGGTATAAATGATAGGCCGGGTTGTTTTTCTCAACATGGATGCGCACGGCCTTGTCGGCTTGAGCCGCTTCATCGAGTACGCCTCTGAGCAAGTCGCTGCCGATGCCACTGCCCCGGTATTGCGGCAGCAACGCGATATCGACGATGCGGTGCTCGTTTTCGCGGCGCTGGATGTAGAGGCGGCCGGCCGGCACATCGTCGACGTGGATCAGACGTCGGTACGTATCGGCATAATGCTCGCGGTAATGGTGATCCTGCGCCTCGAACTGAGTGCGCAGGAACTCCATCTTCTGTTTCTCCGGCCACGGCACCGGCTCAAGCTCCCGCGTGCGGGTCGAGGCGTACAAATCGGCCAGGAAGTCGCGGTCGGTATCGTGCTCGTCGACCAGCCGGACCTGCGCCTGCGCAGCGCGTGGTTGTGGTTGGGCATCTGGGCCTCGCTAAGCGTCACGGCCTCAACACCGCCGCGCTCGCCGAGGCGGCGCGAGGTCAGGCCGGGACCACGGCCCGGATGCATCGGCGTGCGGCCCTGCAGGTTGGGCAATGCCGTCGTGTTGCGGCCATCGCCGCCATAGGTCGTGCCGATCAGCGAGAACAGCGCGGTGTTTTGTGAAATCGGCAAAAGCTGGCCATCACAATAGGCCCAGCCGCGCGGCGCGAAGTTGCCGGCAAAGATCCGGATTTCGGCAATGAATGGTTCGGACATCTGCTTGCTCCCTGGTCAGTGGCGGCTCGGATAGATTCCAAACAGCGCGATGATAAAGTGGATGCACAAAAACGGCATCAGGTTGGTATGCGCTTGACTGCCGCCGGTTTGGCCGACAGCGCTGGGGTTGAGGCTAGCGCTTTGCGGGTCCTCCAGATAAAGCGTGATCGACGGTGATTCGGCCACCAGGTTTCCCGATGGATTGGTTTCGCTGCCGCGATCAGACGAGGCCTGAAACGGTTCGTGGTTGTGCGAAGGAATCTGGTTTACGGTGAGCGTTACGCTTTCTTCGCCGACTTTTTCACCCAATCTTCTTGCGGAGAGCCCTGGCCCCTGGCCGGCGTGAATTGGGGTGCGACCGCGCATATCCGGAAGCCCGAAGGTTGTGCGGCCGTCGCCGCCGTAGACCGTGCCCAGCAGACTGAACAGCGCGTCGTTTTGCGAGACGGCCAGCAGTTGGCCATCACAATAGGCCCAGCCGCGTGGCGCGAAGTTTCCGGCGAACATGCGGATTTCACCGACAAATGGCTCTGACATGATTATTCTCCTCGTTAGCCCGGGTCGCGGATGAACCGACCATTAAAATCGCTCGACTCATGACGCCCCGGGGGTTGAAATCAGTTCCGCGATGGGAAAAGCCCCTGAAGCGCGATACAGAAGTTGAGCGCCAAACTGGGCTGCATGTTGTCGTGCGCCTGGCTGCCTCCCGTCGACCCGATGGTGCCCGGCCGAAGACCGACCGGATTGGTCGCGCCATGCCAGACGTTGTTGGCCGACGCCAGAACGTGCCCGTTGGGCGTGGGCGCGTCGGCGGCGGCGCTGGATGCCATGGTTTGGTGCGAATGGTTGGGAAGCTCGTTGACCGCCAGGGTGTGGGTTTCCTCACCCGATTTCTGGCCCAGTTGGTGACTGGCCCCGCCATTGCTGCTACCGATATGAAGTGGTGTTCGACCGCGCAGATCCGGCAGCGCAAACGAGGTTCGCCCATCGCCTCCATAGGTGGTGCCCAACAGCGCATACAATGACTGGTTCTGGTTAATCGGCAGAATCTGTCCATCGCAAAACGCCCAACCTCTCGGGGCAAAATCGAAGCCCACCATTCTGACTTCGGCTAAAAATGGTTCTGACATGATCGCTCCTTTTGTTTTTCGTATTGTTGGTGAGTATGCCCGGCTGCGTCCGACTGACAAACCGGTCTCCGGGTTTGGCGAAACGAGTCCACAGGTTAGTCAACCTCCCGGCCCGCCCAAGCGCGCGGGCCGCGACAACGCCGACATTGATGCGTTGGAACCGTCCCGGCCAGGCTGCGGTCGGCATCGACCATGGCAGGCCGAACAACGTGGTTTGATCTGTAGGCTTGCCGGCGATTGTCGGCAATGCATTCGAAGTCATTTCGGTATCGGTGACAGGAATCGCTTCGGACAGCGCGCAGCGACCGGCATCGCGCATCAAACGCATCGCAGCCGGCCCCAGAGCGACGGCCCGGGTCTACGGCGATGGCCAGACACCATGCCACGCGCACATCAAACTCTTCTAACCAGCTAAAAAATCGAATCGGCACTAAAGCTCCCCTACCAGCTAATGTGATGTTATTCACAACTCCCAACGCCAATACTAGTCCAGCACGATGCGAAAATCCAGCGAAAGAATCGATATTCCGCGACAATCGCGACCGCCGTCCGGTTTACTTCGACTCAAAATGCGGCTTCGCCCAGCTTATTCACCATCCACCTACCGTGGCACTGGCCGGCCGGTTGGCCGGGTCACACGACCCGGCCAATTTCTCGTTCAAGGCGTGGCGCAGGCCGCGCCACCGCCGAATCCGGCTCCACTGACCGCGGCCGAACCCGTTGGCGTGCCGGTGTTGTTGCCCTGG
>JAIVHD010000013.1 GCA_020201235.1 Lysobacteraceae bacterium | reverse complement strand
TTTGTCGAACGCGTACGAACAACGCGCGCGAAACGGGCAGCCCGTGGGCAGGTCCACCAGATCGGGCGGGTTACCGGGAATGGCACGCAAGATGCCGGAATCATCGCGATCGAGGCGCGGCACCGATTGCAGCAGCCCCTGGGTATACGGGTGGGCCGGGGATGCAAACAGCGCATTGACGTCGGCGGTCTCCATCACCTCGCCGGCGTACATCACCAGCACCTTGTCGCACAGCCCGGCGACCACGCCGAGATCATGAGTAATCAGCATGATCGCGGTCGACGATTTTTCTGAAAGCTCGCCCAACAAGATGTTGATCTGGGATTGCACGGTCACGTCCAGCGCCGTGGTCGGCTCGTCGGCAATCAGCAGATCGGGCTGGCACAACAGGCCCATAGCAATCATGATGCGCTGGCACATACCGCCGGAGAGCTGGTGCGGAAACTGCCGCAGCCGCTGCCCCGGATCGCTGATGCCAACCTGATGAAGCATTTCTGCGGCACGCTCGCGCGCGGCTTTCCCGGCCAGATTACGGTGGTGCGTGAGCACTTCGACCAACTGATCGCCGATCGAAAGATACGGGTTCAACGAACCGACCGGGTCCTGGAAAATCATCGAAATCTTCGAGCCGCGAATGCGCGTCAGCTCCGATAGCGACAACCCCAGCAGCTCCTGGCCACGAAATCGCACCGACCCGGTCGCTTGCCCGTTTTCGGCCAGCAGGCCCATCATCGCCATCGCCGTTTGGGTCTTGCCCGAGCCCGACTCGCCGACGATCCCAAGCGTCTGCCCCGGCTCCAGGTCAAAACTCAGACCATTGACCGCATGCACCACGCCTTCGGGCGTGTCGAACGAAACCGTCAGCTCGTTGACTTCAAGCAGGGCCATCGGTTTGCCGGCAGGGTCGGAAGTTCATACCGGCATTTTGCCTGAATCGCGGTGCCGTCAGGTGGCTGGCAGAATTGCGTGAAAAAGCCGGCAAAGGTGTTCCCGTAGCGCGGAAATCCCAAGTCAAAGTGGCGAAGGTGTCGTCGCTCTACGTCAAATCGCTTCAGCGCCGCAGGCGGACTCAATCGAAGCCCACCCAGGGCCTGCCTCGCGGCCCAACCCGGTCGACTGCGCCTCGAAGCAGGCTCGGCTACAGACTTCGCATCGACGCCTTACCACGGGCACCGAGAAGCAAGCTGAATGCGGCAAGCCGGGTTCAGACGGTTTGAAAAGGACCGGCGCAGTACGCCGGGCTTCGAGTTGTGATATCAGTCGTCACCGGCCAGGCTTCATTTCAGGTCGAAACGATCGGCGTTCATCACTCGGGTCCAGGCCGCAACGAAGTCGCTGACAAACTTTTCCCGATTGTCATCCTGGGCGTAGACTTCGGCGTAGGATCGCAGCACGGAGTTCGAACCGAACACCAAATCCACGCGGGTGGCAGTCCAGCGGGTCTTACCCGTCTTGCGATCGACGATCTCAAACAGGTTTCCCCCGGACGGTTCCCAGCGGTAAGCCATGTCGGTCAGGTTGACAAAAAAATCAGTGGTCAACGCCCCTTCGCGATCGGTCAACACGCCATGCTTGCTGCCGCCGTGGTTCGCACCGATCACCCGCAGGCCGCCGACCAGCACGGTCATTTCGGGGGCCGTCAAGCCCATAAGCTGGGTGCGGTCAAGCATCAATTCCTCGGCGCTGGCGGCGTAGTCTTTCTTCAGCCAGTTGCGGTAGCCATCGTGTATCGGTTCTAGCACTTCGAACGCTTCAACGTCGGTCATTTCCTGGCGGGCGTCGCCGCGGCCGGGCGAGAACGGCACTTCGATTTCAAAACCGGCGGCCCGGGCTGCTCGCTCGACGCCGACATTGCCGCCCAGTACGATGATGTCGGCCAGGCTGGTGCCGCAGTCGTTTGCGACAGACTGAAGGAATTCGAGCACGCGTTCGAGGCGCTCAGGCTCATTGCCCTGCCAACCCCTCTGCGGCGCCAGCCGGATGCGCGCGCCGTTGGGACCACCGCGCAAGTCCGAGCTGCGGAACGTGCGGGCGCTGTCCCAGGCCGTGGCCACCAGCTCGGCCGTGCTCAGGCCGCTGTCGGCGATTGCGGCCTTGACTGCGGCGACATCGTAGTCGGTCGGGCCTTCGGGCACCGGATCCTGCCAGATCAGGTCTTGCTTGGGTACTTCCGGGCCGATGTAGCGTGTTTTCGGTCCCATGTCGCGGTGCGTGAGTTTAAACCAGGCACGCGCGAACGCTTCGGTGAACGCTTCCGGATCGTTATAGAAGCGCTCGGCGATCTTGCGGTATTCCGGGTCCATCTTCATGGCCATGTCGGCATCGGTCATGATCGGGTTCAGACGAATTGACTGGTCCTCGACGTCAACCGGCCGGTCTTCGTCCTTGATGTCGACGGGCTCCCACTGCCACGCACCGGCCGGGCTCTTTTTCAGCGCCCAGTCATGGTTAAGCAGCAGATGGAAGTATCCGTTGTCCCATCGGGTCGGGTGCGTCGTCCATGCGCCTTCGATGCCGCTGGTCACGGTATCGCGACCAATCCCACGACTTGTTTTGCTGATCCAGCCCAGGCCCTGCTCGTCCACGTCGGCCGCTTCCGGCTCCGGCCCCAGCAGACTTGCATCGCCATTGCCGTGACACTTGCCGACGGTATGGCCGCCAGCGGTCAGGGCCACTGTCTCCTCATCGTTCATCGCCATGCGCGCAAATGTCACGCGCACGTCGTGGGCGGTTTTCAACGGATCGGGCTGGCCGTTGACGCCCTCGGGGTTAACGTAGATCAGGCCCATCTGCACTGCGGCCAGCGGGTTGTCCAGCGACTGGCGATCCTCGGCCTCGTAGCGGGTCGCGCCCAGCCACTCCTTTTCCGAACCCCAGTAGATGTCCTTCTCCGGATGCCAGATGTCCTCGCGGCCGAGCGCGAAGCCGAAGGTCTTCAGACCCATCGATTCATAGGCCACATTGCCGGCCAGGATCATCAAATAAGCCCAGCTGACGCGGTTGCCGTACTTTTTCTTAATCGGCCAGAGCAGGCGGCGGGCCTTGTCCAGGTTTACGTTATCGGGCCAGGAATTGAGCGGCGCGAAGCGCTGATTGCCCGTACCTCCACCACCCCGACCGTCGGCCATACGATACGAGCCCGCCGCGTGCCATGCCATGCGAATCATCAAGCCGCCGTAGTGGCCCCAGTCGGCCGGCCACCAGTCCTGCGAGTCGGTCATCAGCGCTCGCAGATCCGCCTTCAGCGCGTCAAAGTCAAGCTTGCCGACTTCTTCGCGATAGTCGAAATCCGAACCCATCGGGTTGGTCTTGCGATCCTGCTGGTGCAGGATGTCCAGATTCAGTGCGTTCGGCCACCAGTCCATGTTGGAAGTGCCGGTTTCGGTGTTCGCGCCGTGCATCACTGGACATTTGATTTCGCCATTCATGTCTCGTACTCCTTTGTCTGCATGAGTTCGATCGCGACTGCAACGGTCGATCGAAACGATAGCGCGAACCTTACGCCCAAAAAGCTCATAGGTCCAATTGATTTTAAAATCATATTTAATAGCTATAACCTATGAACGCCTCGGCTGTCCGGACCTGTAGCTGGGGTGTTTCGCGACCGAGTGCGCCGCAGACAGACTGGCCCACTTCGAAGCAGGCCAGTCACAACGCAAGACCAATGGCATCGTGTCGAATATCGGTTTGTAGCGTGAGCCAATCTGCCGCAGCGTCGGTAGCGGGTTAAAGCCAACCGGAACAGCGCCCTTATCGCTGTGTGCAAGCGACACGACCACGCTCAATGGGCCGGCCAGGCTCTGAACCTGGCCGTGCCAATCGCCGGCTTTGGAACCGTCGGCCCGGGCTGAATGGCTCGAGCCGGCGACGATCAGCGCGAACATGATCTGGGCGGCGGCCAGGTACAAGGCGCGACGAAGTGTGATGCGGGATCTGATGCATTTCATGTGCTTACCCTCCAATCGGGTTTAATGGTGAAGGTGAGACTGCTGATTACGAGCGGCAAGCCGCTCCCGTCGCCCGCCGAGGCGGGCTGCTGTGCTGTGAATGGGTATTGCTGCCGGCGGGAAAACGCCGGACGAGGTCAGTCGGTGCCGTCCCGGTTTCGAATGCGAATAACGGCGAACACGGTAAACAGGACGGCGATGGCGTAGACCGAAAGACCGGCGGCTCTTGCATAAGCCATCGGTGTGGCTAGCCAGATCACCAACGCGACTATTCCGGTGACCACAAACGTCCAGCCGAGCAGGCGTTGGAAGGCCAGGCTGCGGGTTCGCGAGCAGCCGGACTCGATCTTTTTCGGCAGTCCATTTCCGATCACGATCAGCACCAGGGCCAAAGCGATCATGCCGAAACGGGTCGACCAGTCTTCGGGAATCGTTTCCAGGGTAGCCGCAGCCGTCACGACAAGTGCGCCGGTCACCAGCAGGCCCGCGCCGACCAGGCTGTTGTAGATGGTGCGTCGGGCTTCCGGCCTTTCCGGTCCGGGCAGCGCGCCGGTGATGGCGACCAGCGCCCAGGCCACGGGCAGCGTGAGCATGCCGGTCAGCCATACCAGCGCACCTTCCGGCCGCTGGCTCCAGGCAACGGCGCCGAACAGCAGTCCGAGCAGAATGAGAATTTGCAGCGCAATCTTGCGCAGGGTGATCGGATCGAGTCCAGCGTTCATGATTCGTTTTTCTCCTGATCTTGTAAGTCGTCGTCGCGACGCACTTCCATGTTGAATGCCTGAGCGAAGCCCATCAGCGCCTCTTCGAGCACCGACATCTTCAACGAGTAGGTGATTGATTTACCGTGCTTTTCGGAATGGATCAGGTCGGCCTCGCGCAGCACCCTGAAGTGCGCCGACATGGTCGGCTTGGACACATCAAAGTGCTCGGCCAGCTCGCCGGCGTTCATCGGCCGCTTGCGCAGAAGCTCAAGCACCTTGCGTCGGGTCGGATCTGAAATGGCTTTGAATACTCCGTTCATAGTTAGAAGCTTAGCTAATTATCGAAAGGTTGTCAACGCCAATTTCAGGCCGCTCTTCCCGACTCAGTTCGGGCGAGGCAATTGCCTGACGGCCGTCAGCACTCAGCGGGCCCGAAAGAGGCTGTCTCGACCCGAGAATCGAGTGGTTCGGTTCGGATGAGGCTGGGGCCAGCAGACGCGTTGACTTTCCAAAATCACACCAGTAAAATATATGCACATGTATTTGCAAGGTCGTGACTAATGGCACAACTGCATTGCTACCTCCCGGACGATCAAGCCGAATCGTTCCGTCGACGCGCCGAGCGTGCCAATATGAGTGTTTCGCGCTATCTGGCCGAACTGGCGCGCAAGGATATGCAATCGAGCTGGCCGGAGAACTATTTCGAGCAATTATTCGAACGAGACGACATCGCGCCGATCGAACGTGGCGCTCAGGGTGATTTCGGGGTCCGGACCCGGATTAAATGAAATTACTCGATACCGATATCTGCATCCATTTGCTCAACGCACTCGAGCCTGCCCTCGTGGAACGGTTCCGCTTGCACTCGCCGGCGGAACTGGCGCTGTGCAGCGTCGTCCGCGCCGAACTGCTTTGGGGGGCTCGCAACAGCCAGCGTGTCGACGAGAACCTCGAGCGGGTTCGCCTGTTCGCCGCACCTATGAGATCACTGGCCTTCGACGATGACTGCGCAGAACACTATGACGTCATCCGCGCAGCCCTGTCGGCCCGCGGCACGCCGATCGGACCCAATGACACGCTGATCGCCGCCATTGCCCTGGCCGCGGACGCCGTTCTGGTCACCCGCAATCAGCGCGAATTTCAACGTATCGACAACCTTGCCGTCGAATCCTGGTAACCGTCGCCCGACGAATCGTTGCAAATCACAAGCGCAAGGTGCCTGTTTCGGGCTGACCGCAGCACCTGGAGATGCTCCTACGACCTGCTCCCGGCGCCATCCCCGCCGGCCTGGTGTCCCGCCCCTTGGTGTATAAAGAATATAGTGCTACGATCCGGTTTCTAGCCAAGGAGATTCTTGATGAGTACCGAAATTATTTTCCAGGTTGAAGAGTCGCCGGAGGGAGGCTTCGAGGCCAGCGGTCTTGGTGTTCCGATTTTTACCGAAGCGAGTACGCTGGAAGAACTCCACGCGATGGTCCGCGATGCTGTCGAGTGTCATTTCGATCCCCAAGAGCGGCCGAAAGTCATCCGGCTCCACTTTGTTAGAGACGAAATCATCGCTGCCTGAAGCTTCCCCGGGATATCAGCGGCGACCAACTGATATCGAGGTTAAAGACCCTCTGTTTCGAGCCAACCCGGCAGACTGGAAGCCACATTCGCGTCACTCGCATTGCCAATGGCCAACAAATGCATGTGACCGTGCCGCGACACGGAACCTTAAAGGTAGGTACGCTCAGCAGCATCATTCGCGAAGCCTGCACGCAATTGAACGGCTCGTGAACCATTCTGCCATTTCAAATCTGCCCGCCCCTCGGTCCAGTCCAGGGCAGACTCTGACCCTCTCGCGCAACCGGCGGATCGTTTGGGAGAGGGTTAAAAAGCACCGTGACGAACTATTAATCATAGCGGGCCGTTCACGGTATGTGAATAGAGACAGGAGGTGAAACCTGATGAATACAGCCAAAGACGAAGTCAAGGCAATTTTGGACAAGCTCCCCGACGATTGTTCGCTCGAAGATGTCCAGTATCATCTTTACGTGGTGGAAAAAATCCTAAACGGCATCGAGCGTGCTGAGCAAGAAGGCACCATCAGCCAGGGCGAAGCAGAGAGAAACTTTAGCAAATGGACCTTGAACTAAGGTGGTCACCTGAAGCATCCGAGGACCTTGAAGCGATCGCTGAGTATATCGCCAGAGATTCCGGCCATTACGCCCGGGCCGTTGTCTCAGAAGTATTATCAGTTTCACGAACCATCGCTGAATTTCCCTTCATAGGTCGCACCGTTCCCGAAATAGGCGATGAAAATATACGAGAGCGATTTGTCTACAGCTATCGTTTGGTTTATCGCATCGACCCGAAAACGATTAAAGGCGGCTATCGAGTTGGTGCCCTGGTCATTGACGCTAAAGAATTCTTGCCTCAATCCCGGCCCCGTCTGTTCATCGTTGGCACATTGCAAAATATGACACTGCCCGACGAGCTTCATGCGGAAACCCCGCATCCTGCCTGGCACCCAAGATCACTCATAAAATCGGTAAGCTCCATGCCGTCTGACCTACTGGAAGCCTGGGTCTGGTGGCAGATGCCAATGCCAGAATCAAGAACCGCTCACCTTATTGATTTGATTGAACACGAACCCGAGGGCGTGAAGTGGCACACACCCCAGAAAACGGAGCAACTTCTGGAAATGATGAGCCCACTACATCAACGGAAAGTACAGGCCGCCCAACGTATCGGCAAAGTCGTAGTCGGTACGATCTACCGGCGTTCGCGTCCCAATGGCCAAACCAAAAGCGTTCAACGAGCAGAAGTCCGTTTTGATGGCACTGCGGGATGCCTCCGCACACCATCGGGAGGGTCTAGTCGCCAAACCATTATTCTGATCGAAGGAAAGAGTATTCAAACTCGCCTACTCTCGCCAAGAGAAGCGGCTCGCTTGATGGGGCTACCCGAAACCTATCAGCTACCCAAAAGATACAACGACGCCTATCACCTGGCCGGAGACGGACTCGCTGTTCCTGTGGTAGATCACCTGGCCAGGCATTTACTGGCACCTATAGTTGATCACCACCTGAAATTAGCTAGACGGGAGGCGGCCTGAATGGTCAGACAGCGTATTGGATCCAGAGGGTTCATGAGTTCTTCGCATCACACCCGTTCAAGATTAGGCTTGATCAATCGCGCGGGCTACGGAGCGTAGTCCGTGATCTACTTGAACAAGCTATCGAAAGACAGAAGGAGGCCACTGGAACAGCATACGCTGGAGCACTACTTCAACATCTCGTCGGTGCGAAATTAGCGTGTGCACTGCCGAATAATCAAATTGATCAACATTCTTTCTCCACGTCGGACCAGCAGTCGGGCAGGCAAGGTGACTTCTTCATCGGTCAAGTTGCTATACACGTCACGACAGCCCCGGGCGAGTCACTAATCCGCAGGTGTATAGCCAATATGGATTCGGGCTTCCGGCCGATTATTATCACTAAGGTTGAAACGGACCCCAGCTTGCGTATATCGGTGCTGACCTAAATTATGTCAGCAATTCCAAACATCGTGCCGCACAACCTAAAACCTCATCCTAAGTTTGGAAAC
>JAIVHD010000416.1 GCA_020201235.1 Lysobacteraceae bacterium | reverse complement strand
GTTGAAAAGACCTTCAAGTCGAACGAATCGGTCGATGCGGCCGATGTTTTCGAAAAAGAGGTCCAGTACCTGTACTCAGACGGCGAATTCTGGCACTTCATGGACCCCGATTCGTACGAGCAGTTGGCGGCCGACCAAAATGCCGTGGGCGATACTGCCAAGTGGCTCAAGGAGGAGAATCGCTGTCAGATCACGCTGTTTAACGGCGAGCCGATCAGCGTCGTTCCGCCCAACTTCGTTGAACTGACCGTGGTCCGGACCGACCCGGGTGTGCGTGGTGATACCTCCGGCGGTGGTGGCAAGCCGGCCGAGATGGAAACCGGTGCGGTCGTGCGCGTGCCGCTGTTCATCAACGAAGGCGAGGTCCTGCGCATTGATACGCGTTCCGGCGAATACGCAGCCCGGGTTAAGGAATGAGCGCAGCGCTGCGGGCCTATTTGCCGAGCTGGATCGTGCCTGTGGTACCCGAAGGTCGGGTGCTGACCGATTCGGCCATCGTGGTCGAAGGTGTCCGCATCCGGGCGCTGGTCAATCGCTCGCAGCTTGAGATCGACTACCCGGGCATCGAACGCATTGAGCTGCCCGGTCATGCGCTGATGCCGGGTCTGATCAACATGCACACCCACTCGGCCCTGGTGCTGATGCGCGGGCTGGCCGATGACCGGCCGCTGATGCAGTGGCTGCACGAATATATCTGGCCGGCTGAAAAAAAGGTTATGGGGCCGGACTATGTTCGCTTCGGCAGTCGTCTGGCGATGGCCGAGATGCTGCGCGGCGGAACCACCTGCTTTAACGATAACTATTTTTTTCCGGATGTCACCGCAGAGGCAGCCGTAGCGACCGGTATGCGGGCCTTTGTCGGCATGCCGGTGATCGCCTTTCCGACCGCCTGGGCCGATACCGAGGACGAATATTTCCGGCGCGGCCTGGCCGTCCATCAGCGATTTGTCGACCATCCGCTGATCGGCATCAGCTTCGTGCCGCACGCGCCGTATTCGGTCAGCGACGGTGCTTTTCGCCGTATTCGCACGCTGTCGGAGGAACTCGACATCACCGTCCACCTGCACCTGCTCGAGGCACCTGGCGAAATTGAAACCAGCCGCACCGAATACGGCATGCATCCGCTCGATCGCCTGCAGTCGCTGGAGTTGCTAGGGCCGCGGCTATTGGCCGTGCACATGACCCAATTGCAGGATGCCGATATCGCTCGTCTCGCCCGCGAGGGCGTGCACGTGATTCATTGTCCGGACTCGAACATGAAGCTGGCCAGTGGTATCTGCCCGGTTGCGGCCCTGGATCGGGCCGGGGTCAACGTCAGCGTCGGCACCGACAGTGCCGCCAGCAACAACAACCTGGACCTGCTGGCCGAAGTTCGCCAGGCGGCCCTGCTGGCCAAAGTGGCAAGCGGCGATCCCGAGGCGGTGCCGGCGGCACGTGCGCTTTCGATGGCAACAATTCATGGCGCGCGAGCCCTGGGGATGGAACACGAAATCGGCAGTCTCGAGCCCGGCAAGCAGGCCGACTTCATCACCATCGATCTCGATTGTATCGAAACTCGGCCACTTCACGACGTGGTCTCCCAGCTGGTCTACGCCACCCCGAGATGCCAGGTGACGAACGTCTGGGTGCGCGGCCGGCAATTGTTAAAAAATCGGGAACTGATCACCCTCGACGAGGCCGAATTGAGGGCAAGCAGCCTGCCATGGCAGCAGAAAATTCACGATGCGGTCCGGAAATTGGAGGTACATCACGTTGAATAAAGCCCGTTTGAACCTGGATCCGCGCGAAGCCGAGGCGTTCAACCGGGCGGCCTCGCGCTGGTGGGATCCCGAGGGCGAATTCCGGCCGTTGCACGACATGAACGGTCCGCGGGTCGACTGGATTCGCACGATCGCGCCGGTCGAAGGCCAAAAATTGATCGACATCGGTTGCGGCGGCGGGCTGTTGAGCGAAGCCATGGCCGCTGCCGGGGCGCAGGTGACCGGCATCGACATGGCCGAAAAGCCGCTGACGGTGGCACGCCTTCACCAGATTGAGTCGAAGCTGCAGATCGATTACCGGCAGCAAACCGCCGAGCAGGCCGCCGAACAGGAGGCCGGCCGCTACGATCGGGTCTGTTGCCTGGAAATGCTGGAGCACGTGCCCGACCCGGCGAGCGTGGTTGATGCCTGCCTGCGCCTGGCACGCC
>JAIVHD010000192.1 GCA_020201235.1 Lysobacteraceae bacterium | reverse complement strand
GGCTGGGACTCCTCCCCACCGTTGTTCTCCATGCTGGTGGAAATCATGGAGCTGAGTTCCGGAAAGTGAAACGAGAATCGTTCATGCCAGCTTGCCAGTGTGTCGGGCAAAACGGTCATCAACTGGACGATCTGGCTGACAAGAATGGGGAGAAGCATGAAAATCAGGCCGCCGATACCCACGAAGAAGACCACCAACAGAAGAACGACGGCCAGCAAGTGGGGTACGCGAAGCCGGTTCTCGAGAAAGTCCACCACAGGGTGGAGCACCAGCGCCAGGATACCGGCCAGGGACAGCGACAGGAGCAGGCTGTAGAACGCCGTTAGTATCCAACCCAATGACCACACGATGATCACGATCAGCGCGGTCAGCGCAACCAGGGACAGCAGGACCGCCGTGTAGCGAAACAAGCGAAGCTCAACTGCGCTGAAGAGTCGTTTTTCCGGACCTGACGTCAACGGGTTTTGACCGGCAGCCTTCTCCCCACCAATCAGGGATTCCTGCATGTCGTGGGGCATTGCGAATTCCTGCGTTAGTTGCCGCCGGATTTGTTGAACAGTAGCAGTCCAATATCGGCCGCGCCAAGCATCAGGTGCCGGGCGCTGGACTCAGCAAAGGGGTTGGTGACCACATCTATCACCTAAGGAAGCCCTGATTTATTCGTCATTCCCGCGAATGCGGGAATCCATGTTTTTGAAATACCTGGATTCCCGCATTCGCGGGAATGAAGGACAGGACATTAATCAGAGATTCCCTAATACCCAGGCCTTGGGATAAGTGGAACTCAAAAGGTGCAAAATTAAACCCACAACAAACAACAAAACCAGAATTTAAAATTTCATCATTTCGATCACATATGTAGGAATCAGGATCGTATCCCGTCGACAGATTATTTCGTTGCTTTCTTAACGTCGCTTTTGAGGTCACCGTACTTGGCTTCAGCCTTGCCGCCATGTTTCTCGGCTTTACCCTTGTTCTCCGTGCTTTTGTCGCCAGTCACCTTGCCGGCAACCTCCTTGACCTTCCCCTTCGCCTCGTTCGCACGACCTTTGACCTGATTCTTGTTCATGAGCTGATCTCCGGAACCTCTGATTAATTCGAATATTCTCGTCATTGCGAGCGAAGCGTGGGAATCTCGTACCGTAGAATCAATCGGTTGGAGATTGCCGCGTCGCTACTTGCCCATAGAATCCCTTCGGGCTTCATCATGTGTACCTTACCCTTCGGGTCAAGGCATCCTCGCAATGACGAATAAATCAGAGATTCCTTTAATCAAAGCTGCGATCTGATTGGTAGCAGAATCTTTTCGGAAAACTTTTCACGCAATGGACGGCTCTTCCAGCGATCAAGAAAATACTCCTCAGCCTCCAGCAGATCGGCCTCGAACGCCGCCGTCATCTGAGTAGCGAAGTCACTATTGTAGACATTCAGACTCGCTTCGTCATTGAGCCGAATCGAGCGAATGTCAAAGTTGGTTGAACCCACCGAAACAAACTCGGTATCGATGACCAGCAGCTTGGTGTGCAACATGGTCGGCTGATAGACGTGGATCTCGGCGCCTGCGTGCAGAAGTTCGCCCCAATCGGTCCTGGAGGCGATCTTGACGGAAAGCGAATCCATGTACGGCCCAGGCATCAGGATGCGAACACGAACATCGCGACCACGGGCAGCGATCAAGGCCTCGATCAACAACTTGTCGGGTACAAAGTAAGACGCCGCCAGGTCGATAGTTGATTCGGCCGCCGCGATGGCAAGCAAATACATCAGATGCATGCTTTCGCTGCCGCCGGATGGCGAGGCTACGAACACGTGTGCGTCCATCTCGCCCTGCTCCTGCAGGGCCGGAAAGTAGCTCGGACCGTTCAGCACCTGGCCAGTGGTCTTGATCCAATTGTCATTGAAGGCCGCTTGTAACTGCGCGACTACGGGCCCTTCAATCCGGAAGTGAGTGTCTCGCCAGTGTTCGGGATCGCCACCGTCGCCAGTCCACTGATCCGCGATACCTACCCCTCCGGTGAATCCGATGCGGCCATCGATCACCAGTAGTTTGCGATGGGTGCGGTTGTTCATGCGGCCGAAGTTGTACCAGTGCAGCGGCCGATACCGATGCAACTGCACACCTGCAGCCTGCATGGAATCCAGCAGCGACTGCTCCATCTTGGCGCTGCCCACCCAGTCGATGATGACGTTAACCGGAACGCCAGCGCGGGCCCGTTCAGAAAGCGCTTGTGAGAATTCTTCACCAATTTCACCTGACCAGTATATGAAGGTCTCGAATGTGATAGACGTCTGTGCCGAACGAATGGCCAGCAGCATCGCCGGAAAGATCTCGTTGCCGTTCTGCAGCGCAGTCACCTTATTGCCGCGCACAATCCCAGGGCCCAGCAAAAGAGACATCTCGCGTCGAAACTGTGGATCGGAGACAATATAGCGATGCTCGATCTTGCGATCCAGCACCTTCTCGGGTGTCTTGAAGTTCTGCAACAATACCAGCACCAGTCCGGTGGACAGCACAGTGATTCCGATAACCCAGAGCATAGACTTTCGGCTCCCAGTCATTGACATCCCATCCGAACGAAAGAGAATAGTGCTGTCAATGGATGTTGGCGACGTTCGATCTGCGCGCGCAGTAATCCGGCGCCGAACATGCTGTATGTGATGCCGTTTCCACCGTATCCCAGCGCGAACAGCACGCGCGGCCCGTACTGCGGATGGCGACCGAACAATGGTAGATCATTGCTGGTTTCAGCGAATGTCCCTTCCCAGGCAAACGCCGGTTTCGCATGAAGGGCAGGTGGAAACCGGGAGACCTTGCGCTGCAGAATCGCCGCTTTTCGGCCCACTAACCGATCCCGGCGTACCGGGACGTCGAGGTCGTTGTGTTCGCCACTTACCAACATTCGGTCATTACCCGTGCTTCGTAGATACAGATACGTCCGCGCAGATTCGCACAGCAGTGTGCTTGCCATCCGGCCTAGTTCGGCACGATCGACGGAATCGTTAATATCGGCGTAGCCGCTGCGATTCTGCGCGACGCGCTGGCGAAGCCAGCATTGCGCTTCGTAGCCGCCGGCAATCACTACTTGCCTCGCCCTGATCGACAGGCCACTGGCGGTGGTGAGTTGTACCGAGCGCGGGGTCGCTGTGATGGATTTTAGCTGCGTCCGATTGAACACGCGCGTACCCTGTAGCTGCATTCTGCGCAGCAGTCGAGAGGCGAGCCAGTAGGGATCGACCCGATCGGCTACTGAGATGGGTATGTCGGCTGTGGCGGG
>JAIVHD010000191.1 GCA_020201235.1 Lysobacteraceae bacterium | reverse complement strand
GGTGTACCCTGTCGACCTTGACCCCGCCCACGCCCGCCGGTGGAACCCATGCCCAGAACCGCCCACGTCCTGATTGCCGTTTTCACGCTGATGCTCGGCATCAATGCGCACGCCGAGATTGAACCGGCGCCCGATCGCGAACGCGGCGAAGGCCCGTTTGAGCAACTGATCCTGCGCGGCGGCACGCTGGTCGACGGCACCGGCGCGCCGGCCATCGGCCCGGTTGACATCGTGATCGAAAACAGCCGCATTGCCAAGATCGTCAGGCTCGGGGCACCCGGCGTGCCGATCGGCGCGGCCGACCGACCGCAGCTGTCCGACAACGGCCGCGAAATCGATATCGCCGGCCACTATGTGCTGCCCGGCTTTGTCGATATGCACGGCCACATCGGCGGCCGGGCCCAGGGCACGCCGGCCGAGTACGTCTTTAAGCTCTGGCTAAGCCACGGCATCACCAGCGTGCGCGATCCCGGTTCCGGCAATGGCCTGGACTGGACACTGGCTCAACGCCAGCGTAGCGAAGACGGTGAGATCGCCGCGCCGCGCATCCTCGCCTACGTCGCCTTCGGCCAGGGTAGCGACCGGCCGATCAGCAACCCAAGACAGGCACGCGACTGGGTCAAAAGCGTGGCTGAGCGTGGCGCCGACGGCGTCAAGTTTTTCGGTGCCAGACCCGACGTGCTGCTGGCCGCAATCGACGAGGCCGGCAAACGCGGTCTGGGCACCGCCATGCACCACGCGCAAATGGATGTCGCCCGCGCCAACGTCCTGGATACCGCACGCGCTGGCCTGACTACCATGGAACACTGGTACGGCCTGCCCGAGGCGCTGTTCGCCGACAAGACCCTCCAGCACTACCCGGCCGACTACAACTACGCCAACGAATTCCACCGATTTGCCGAGGCCGGAAAGCTCTGGCGACAAGCCGCCGGTCCAGACCACCCGCGCTGGAAGGCGGTGCGCGACGAATTGATCGAACTCGATTTCACGCTGGATCCCACGCTCACCATCTATCAGGCCAACCGCGACTTCATGGCCGCACGGACTGCGGAGTGGCACGAGGAGTACACGCTGCCCAGCCTGTGGGACTTCTACGCACCCAGCCGCCAGGCTCACGGCAGCTATTGGCTTGCCTGGTCAACCGCCAACGAAGTCGACTGGCAACACAATTACCGCCGCTGGATGGAATTCATCAACGACTACAAAAACCACGGCGGGCGGGTCACCGTCGGCTCGGACTCCGGCTACATCTACAAGCTCTACGGTTTCGGCTATATCGAGGAACTTGAGCTGCTGCAGGAAACTGGCTTTCATCCGCTCGAGGTCCTGCGCGCAGCAACCCTGCACGGTGCCGAGGCGCTGGGCATTTCAGAATTTACCGGCTCGGTCGAAGCCGGCAAGCAGGCCGACCTGGTTATCCTGGCCGAAAACCCGCTGGCCGACTGGAAAGTGCTGTACGGCACCGGCGCGGTACGCGTGACTGAAGACAACCGCGTCGTGCGTACTGACGGCGTGCGCTACACGATCTCGCGCGGCATCGTCTTTGATGCCGCCGAGCTGCGAAACGACGTGCGGAAAATGGTGCGCAAGGCGTGGAACGACGCCGGTCGCACGCTCAGCCAACCCGGAGTCAGCAGCGCACCTTACTAATACAGTCTGAACCCCGGGTCAGAAATTCATGCCGGTCAGCCCGATGATCCCCATCGCGATCAAATACACAGCGACGATGATGCGGAGCATTCCGGGGATGAGCAGGATCAGGATACCCGCGATAAGCGATAGCAGCGGTGCCAGGGAGATTGTCATATTCATGATGGTCGAGTGCCTTGCGGTTGAGGAAAACGACTGCGCAGCGTCAATAGACCCTGCTTTGTCGCCGGTAAACCTTGCAGCGAAGCCTATCAGACTATCGGCCCAGGGAGCAAGCCCAGATTGAGCGATTGTGCCATCCGCTGTATCGCGCCCCGGCTGCAAAATGTCGTATTTCACGATTTCCAGTGGACGACGAGCGACGCGGCGCCCGGTCCAGGCCACTTTGCGGGGCGTGGCGATACCACACAGTAGGTGGGGTGGTTAATCAACGGGTTTAGTGAGCTGCCACGTTGGCAACTTCGATCGGACGGACGAATTCGGTAAATATCCGCTCGATTTCTGCGGCTTCGACAACGGCACCCTCGCGTACACGGTCGGCAAGCTCAAACAGCCCTTCGATCACCGCCAGACCGTCGACACCCGTGGCGACAACCACGCCGCCTTGCCGGAAATGACGTACCCAGATCTGGCGCACCCGTGCCCAGTAGTCGGCGGTTTCATCCCAGTACTGGTAGGCGGGCGTAAAATCGAAGGTCGAATCGCGCGTGTAGTCATTGAAACCGAATTCGCGCACCAGGACCTGTTCGGTTTTTCCGTCCCGACGAACGACCTTGCTATTGTCCTGCTCATGGGTCCAGCCATCGGGGGTGACGGTATGGCGGTTTTCGACGTTGAGCGCGTTGTAATCATCGCGCGTGGTGTATTCGCGCCGCGGCAGCGGCCGCCAGGTGCGGTCCGACGTCCAGGTGGCATGGCCGTAACGATGATTCCACTTGCCGGTGCCGCAATAGCGCGGTGTGTCGGCCACACCGTAGACGCACTGGGTCCAGGCACCGGTGGTCGTGTCTTCGGGAATTTCGACCAGCGCCCAGGTCTGGTCGTCGCTGAACTCCAGGCGCTGATCAGCCTCAAAGAGCCAGTCCTGCCGCCAGTGCTTGATGACACTACCCGTGCCGACGATCAGCAGGTGCTGCAGCACGATGCGGTCGCCGCGATCCTCGATGAGCAGCACCACTTCGTTGGCGTAAGACCGCTTGGGTTCAGTGCGCTCATAGCCGGGCACCAGCGAGACGGTTTCGTCGAATGCGAACTCGACTTCAAACTCGCCGGCCATCGCTAAAATCGCCTGTCGATCGGCAGTCGGTGCCAAGAAGCGGTCGTTGACGATTTCAACACTGTCAGCATGCCCGCGCTGTGGTGCAGCCTCGCGCGTGCTGGTGGACGTGGTCGCGCAGCCGGTGACCATCAGTCCGGCGAGAATGCAGATAAAAATCATGCGTTGCATGGCTGGCCTCCGTTCGTATGGATGAGGTTGGGCTTGACACCCTTCATTTGGTCAATATCAATTTGCCGAACCGCGTCTCGCGCAGTTCGTAGCGCTGGCCATGATGCTCAATCACGACACGGCCGGCCGCTCCCAGCAGCAGCGCACTATCAATGCGCGGGATCTCTTTCTCGCAGTCGAGCTTTCCCGGGGTGCCAGCCGTCGCTTGGGCCTTGGCGGAATCACGGCGCGCTTCGGTATTTTTTATTGCAGCCACTGGAAGTCCCTGGCGATCGCTAACCGGACGCTGCGTCCTGGTTGTTCAATCGCATTCGGATGAATTCGATGGTCCTTGTCGAACACATTGTCGACAGCCAGCCGGAACTCAAAACCGGCCAGCGGGCCATGTTCTGG
>JAIVHD010000415.1:1413-3614 GCA_020201235.1 Lysobacteraceae bacterium | reverse complement strand
TGAACGCGGGCCTGCCGCTTTCGGTCGGCTGCACGACACTCAACAAGGTCTGCGGCTCCGGCATGAAGGCGGTCATGTTCGGGCACGACGCAATCCGCGCCGGTTCGGCCGAAATCGTCGTCGCCGGTGGCATGGAGTCGATGAGCAATGCGCCGTACATGAGCCAGAGGGGCCTTCGTATGGGCCATGACAAGCTGATCGATCATATGTTTTTCGACGGTCTGCAAAACCCCTACGACGGCCAGATGATGGGTGGTTTCGGCGAGAAGTGTGCAGACAAGTACAGCTTTTCGCGCGAACAGCAGGACGATTTTTCGCGCGCCTCAGTCGAGCGCGCCAATAAGGCGATTGCCGACGGCCTGTTTGCCGATGAAATCGCGCCGGTCACGGTCCAGTCGCGCAAGGGCGAGGTGGTCATCGCAACCGACGAAGAACCCGGCCGAATCAGCGTCGACAAGATCCCGAAGCTGAGGCCGGCGTTTGCCAAAGACGGTACGATCACTGCGGCCAGCTCGTCGAAGATTTCCGACGGTGCCGCCGCGCTGGTACTGATGAGCGCCGACAGCGCCTCGCAGCGCGGCCTGCAGCCTCTGGCACGCATCGTCGCGTTCGCATCTCACGCCCAGGAGCCGGAGTGGTTCACCACGGCACCCATAGGTGCCTTGAAAAAAGCCCTGCGGCGTGCCGGCTGGGAGGCCTCCGATGTCGACTTGTTCGAAATCAACGAAGCCTTTGCTGCGGTCACCATGGCGGCCATGCTCGAACTGGACTTGCCGCATGAAAAAGTCAACGTCCATGGAGGCGCCTGCGCTCTCGGCCACCCGATCGGCTGCAGCGGCGCGCGCATCCTGGTAACGCTGCTGCATGCCTTGAAAACGCGGGGCGGCAAGCGCGGCATGGCCTCGCTTTGCATCGGTGGCGGCGAAGCCACGGCGATCGCGATCGAGTTGTGCGGGTGATGACCGGAGCGAAGTCGTACAAGACCATCCTGTACGCGGCAAACTGATCAAATGCGGGTTCGCGGACGGGAGGATGTCATCTTTCGCGATCGTTGCGCTTGCGCCCCGGCTGCCCCGCGACACCCGGACTTGGCGTCGCCAGACGAGGCCTCGGTGAGGTCGCCAGTCTCGCACGCCGGCAGTCGCGCTGCCACGCCTGAATTAAGCATCGTAATTCCGGTTGGCCCCAACGATGAATCGTGGCACGGTCTCTTGTCCTGGCTGGAACCGCTTGATCTGGTACACGAAGTGATTTTTTCGGCCTGCCAGCCGCCGCCGGCGGATCTGAGCGTCCTTGCCGGAAACAGCCGGGCCAACCGCAACCGCGCGCGCTGGCTGACCGGTAAAGCTGGCCGGGCAAGGCAGCTCAATCTCGGCGTGCAGCGGGCCCGAGCGAACACCGTCTGGCTGTTGCACGCCGATTGCAGGCCGGAGTTGGACGCGCTGCGCGCCGCCGAGCGCTTTGTCCGGGCCGATTCCGGCACGCTCGGCTGGTTCGATCTGGCATTCGACCCTGATGGCCCGGGATTGACGCGCTGGAATGCCCGGGGTGCCAACCTTCGCTCGCGCCTGCTGGGACTGCCGTTCGGTGACCAGGGGTGGATCATCGAAACCGGCCTGATTGAGGAAATCGGAGGCTTCGACGAGCAGTTCGGGCCCGGCGAAGACCTTGATTTTGTCGTCCGTGCCCGCGCGGCCGGTGTTGGGCTTCAGGCGCTCGGCGCGACGCTCAATACCTCAGCGCGCCGTTTTGCCGACCACGGATGGCTCGAGACAACCGGTACACATCTCTGGCTTACCCTAAAATTGTGGATCAAGTCGAAAAATAAACCAGGGACGCTTCGAAAATGAATGCTGCGGTCGCCATATTTGTCAAAACCCCGGGACTATCGCCGATCAAGACGCGCCTTGGAAAGCACGCGGGCCAGGCGATTGCCGAGGAATGGCACCGACGGGCTGCGGCATGTGTCGCCCACAGTGCCCGCCAAACCGGCTTACCGACCTACTGGGCGGTTGCCGAACCTGAGGCCGTCGACCACGCGCTGTGGCGCGAACTGCCTCGCCTGGTTCAGCCCTCGGGCTCGCTTGGTCGGCGCATGGCCGACATTTACTCCGAATTGCAACGCCGCCACGGAAGCGCAATTCTGGTCGGTGCCGATTTACCGCAATTGCAGCCGCGACACCTGAGCACGACCTGTAATT
>JAIVHD010000415.1:0-1386 GCA_020201235.1 Lysobacteraceae bacterium | reverse complement strand
GTAATTGGCTGGCCGACGACCGCCCCCGCCGGGTTCTTGGCCCCGCTCGCGACGGCGGCTTTTGGCTGTTCGGTGCCAACGATCCGATCCCGCGCACGGTATGGGAATCAGTCGGCTACAGCCGCGAAGACACCGCCTCGCGGTTTGTCGATGCGCTTGGCGGCCAGCCATGGAAGATGCTCGAGACTCTGACCGACCTCGACCAGATCGATGATCTGCCCCACGTTCTGCGCGAACTGGCCGGCATTCGCGAGGTGAGTGCCTGCCAGCGTGAATTGGCACGCTGGTTGAAAGAATGGATCGAACAAGCCGCATGAATGGCCTGCTTCTAACGCGCATGCCAAAACCCACTCCAACGGCACTTGGCGACACCTCGTAACGGTGGGCCGGATAAGGCGCGTTTACAGAAACTGCTCGTTGAGGATCCGCTCGTCGAGCGAATGCTCCGGATCGAAAAGCAGGCAATGACTCGCGTCATTATCTTGACGAATCTTGACTGAAACGACATTTCGGACTTCATCGTAGTCAGCCGTCGCGCTGACGGGGCGGCGGTCGGCGTTGAGGACTTCAAATTCGACCTCGACGGCGGCGGGCAGGACCGCACCGCGCCAGCGACGTGGGCGGAATGGGCTGATCGGCGTCAAAACCACCGCCTCGGTGCCCAACGGCAAAATCGGCCCATGGGCGGAAAGATTATAGGCGGTCGAACCGGCAGCAGTCGCCAGCAGCACGCCGTCAGCGACCAGCCTGGCGACCCGCTCGGTGCCGTTGATCAAGATTCGAATATGTGCGGCCTGGCTGGTCTGGCGTAACAACGCGACTTCGTTGATCGCCAAGCCTTCCTGAACATGACCGTCCATGCATCGAACCCGCATGAGCAGCGGTGCCAGCTCGAAGCGTGCCGCGCGCTCGATTCGTTGCGCAAGCCCGTCGACACTGTAGCGGTTCATCAAGAACCCGACCTCGCCCAGGTGCATGCCAAAAACAGGCAGCTCGCGATCACTGTTCTCATGCAAGGTGTGCAGCATGAAACCATCGCCGCCCAAAACCACGAGGACATCGGCTTCGGCTCGCCGGGCATCGCCGTATTTTTCCTTCAGCACCTGAAGCGCTTGTTGCGAGCGCGGGTGCTGGCTGGCGGCAAACGCGATTTGAAGAGAATGACTCACGCGTAATTAATCCGTTGCCTGGAGAAACTGGCCGAGACCGTGGATTGCCACTTGAAGAGTGGCGAAATCCAGGCTGGCGGTCGCTCGCATTTCATCCAGCATGACTCGGGTCCTGGCGGCCGCTTCGGCATGCGCATCGAACCACTCGCGCACCGGGTCTTTGGCGCAGCGATGGGTCGTCAAAATCCGTCGAGCCAATGTGCGGTGATGGCTGAAC
>JAIVHD010000190.1 GCA_020201235.1 Lysobacteraceae bacterium | reverse complement strand
CAACACCATGCTCCGGCACTGCTTGCGGCCTTGCTGGCCGACGGTTATCGGGTTCAGGCGATGGCACAACCGGCAACGCTTGCGACCACCAACGGAGACCGCAAGGTGGGCCGCGGCGGCATCATCGTGCATCCCGGCATCCAGCCCGATCACCTACCGCCGATTGGCCCGACACTCGCCTCGCTGGCCGTCGATCACGGGGTTGAGGTGATGTCGCTCGAGCGCGGCCTGGCGCTCGACGGCATCGACCTCGGCAGCCCCAATGCTCGGGTGCTCGACGCGCCGAGGCCACTGTTGCTGACCGGCAACGGCGTCAGCGCCACTGCCGCCGGATACGCCTGGCACTGGTTCGATCAATGGCTGGACCTGCCGGTAACGCGGGTCGATGCCGATTCGCTGCCCGGCGATCTCGGCACCTATTCGCACGTCATCATGCCACCCGGGTCTTACGCGTCGCAGTCCGTCGACTTCACTGACAAGCTGACCGAATTCGTACAAAACGGCGGGCAACTGATCGCACTCGGCAGCGCTGCGAGCTGGGTCGAATCCTTGGAGTTGGGCTGGTCGTTCCGCGAAACCGACAAGGCACCGGACAGCGGCGCGGGCGCACACGACGGCCATTCAGATCACGATTCCGGTTCCGACCCCAATCTCGGGCCGCTGGCCTATGACGACTACGAAACCGACTTTGCCCGTACCCTGATTGGCGGCAGTGCGCTGCGCATGCTGCTGGACACCAGCCATCCGCTGGCCTTCGGCTACACGCGCGATTTCATCACGGTGTTCCGCCAGGGCGCGCACGTGCTGAAAGCCTCCGATAACCGCTACGCGCAGCCGGGGCGATATGCCGATCCGCCACTGACCGCCGGCTACCTGGCCGATGCGCTTGCCGAAAAAATCGCCTCCAGCCCGGCCCTGGCAGCCGACCGGCTGGGTGCCGGGCTGGTCGTTCGCATCGCCGACGACTACCTGTTTCGAGGCTACTGGGCCGGAACCGAAAAAATTCTCGCCAATGCGCTGTTCTTCGGCCAGCTGATTCAATAAACAAGGGGAGCCACTGTGCCGGCGCGACTCGGCGTTGCATTTCTTGGCAAGGGAGCGGCCATTCCCTGCGAAACGCGCCTTGATTCGCACCGGCACAGTGGCTCTGAGTGTTACCTCATTAACCGCATGGCCCACTAGCCGGTGATGGCGGCAATGCCGCCGGCCAGGTTATAGACCTCGGTAAAACCCTGCTTGCGATAGTGCTCGGCCACTTGCTGGCTAGACAAGCCCTGATTGCAGACAAACACCAGCGGCGTCGATCGATCGGCAGCACCGAGCTCGCTCATCAGCGCGGCGTCCAGCGGCCGGGCAAGCTCAAGCGCCGCTTGCTCGCGGTCAATTTCCGACCGGGTATCGACCACAACGATGCGCTCGCCGGCGTTGATCCGCTGCTGCAGCTGGTCGGCGCTCATCTGCCGCACCGGCGGTGGCGCGCCGGGCAAATCAAGCTTCAGACCTTCGCCTTCGACCGTTTCAACCCAATCAATGCGCGCACCGCGAGCCCGCTGAGCGGATGCCAGGTCCATCAGTACGCTCAGATCGCCGGACTTCGATTCGATCTCGGCACCGGTTTTTGGTCCTAGGTGAAACTCGGCGTCCCAATCGGAACCGACCTTGAAATGCAGGTGCTGATCCGGATAGCTGGCCAGAAATTCGCCGATCTTCTCGGCCGCCTTCGGCGTAATTTCAATTTTCGGCGGTGTCCGGTCGGGCGCTTCCAGGCCGAAAGTTTCGTGTAGCTCACCGGCATTGAACATTTCCATGACGATATCGCAACCGCCAACCAGTTGGCCGTCGACGTAAAGCTGCGGAATCGTCGGCCAGTTGCCGAATTCCTTGATACCCTCGCGAATATCGTTGTCTTCGAGCACGTTGACCGATGCGTAGTTTCCGTTCAGCAGGCTATCCAGGGCACCTACGGTCTGGGCCGAAAACCCGCACTGTGGCATTTTCGGCGAGCCTTTCATGAACAGCACGACTTTGTTGCTGTCGAGCAGCTGCTGGATACGATCGTGAATTGCCGGGTCGAGGGTCATTTCAAAGTCCTTGGGGTAATTTGCGGTTTCACCGGCCAGAATTGGGCCGCCACAGACCAGAATCAAGATACCCCATCGATCGCATCCATTCTCGCCCGCAGGATCGCGACCTCTGTTGCCCCGCACATTAACCGGCTTTCAACGATATTATGAGGCGATGAACAAACCATCGATTCAAACCGCCAGCCGGGTCGCTGACGTTCGTTACGAGATTCGGGGCCCACTGGCCAAACGTGCGCACGAGCTCGAGCGCGAAGGTCATGAAATTCTGCTGCTCAACGTCGGCAACCCCGGCGCATTCGGGCTGCATGCGCCCGAAACCATGCGCCAGGCGATCGTGCGCAACCTCAAGGTGAGCGATGCCTACGGCCCGCAAACGGGCATTTTCCCGGCGCGCGAAGCCGTTGCAATCCGCTTTCAGGAACGTGGCCTGCCCGACACGCGGTTCAACCAGGTGCTGATCGGCAACGGCGTCTCCGAACTGGTGGATCTGAGTCTGCGGGCCTTGCTCGAACCGGGCGACGAGGTGCTGGTGCCGGCCCCGGATTATCCGCTGTGGACCGCTGCGGTGGTGCTCAACGGCGGGCGCGCGGTGCACTACGATTGCCCGGCTGAAAACGCTTTTCTGCCCGATCCCGACGCGCTTGAGGACCAGATCACTGATCGAACGCGTGCGCTGGTCGTGATCAATCCCAACAACCCGACCGGCGCGGTGTACCCAAAAGGCCTGCTGAAACGACTGGCCAAACTGGCCGAGCGCCATAATCTGCTACTGTTCAGCGACGAGATTTACGACAGCATCACGTTCGATTCGGCCGAATTCGTACCGATGGCAACCTTGGTCGAAGAAGGCGTCTGCGTTTCGTTCGGCGGGCTTTCGAAAGTCTATCGGGCCTGCGGCTGGCGCGTTGGCTGGCTGGTGTTTACCGGCGAACTGGAGCGCGCCGAAGACTATCGTCTTGCGGTCGAAAAGCTCTCGGCACTGCGGCTCTCGTCGAACGTGCCGGCCCAATGGGCCGTTCAGACCGCACTGGGCGGCTACCAGTCGATTCATGAACTGACCGCCCCGGGCGGGCGACTGTACGAATCGCGGCAGGCAACAATCGAGACGATCGCGAAGTCGCGCTGGCTGGAGCTGGTCAAGCCACAGGGCGCAATGTATG
>JAIVHD010000414.1 GCA_020201235.1 Lysobacteraceae bacterium | reverse complement strand
GAATCGGCCTATACGGAAATCCGCAGGCATGGCCACAGCGCTGACAACGTTGTCAATGGCGTCATGAAGGTCGCCGTGCCGGCCACCTTCGGGGTTCTGACCACGATCGCGGCGTTTTTGCCGATCTTGCTTGTCAGCGGAGTATCGGGCCAATTCTTTGCCGCGATCGGCTGGGTTGTGACTCTGGCGCTGGTCATGTCGCTGGTCGAGTCCAAGCTGATCCTGCCGGCTCACCTGGTACATATGAAGACCCAGGTCCATGAGCCTGGTACCGGCAACGGGTGGGTCCGCTTCCAGCGTCGTTTTTCCGATAGCCTGTTTCGGTTCGTCGATCGGGTTTACCTGCCCTCCCTGAAGGTCATGCTGCGCAACCGCTATATTGCGCTGGCGAGTTTCTTCGGCGTTTTGATCCTATCGATCGGTTTTATCGCCGGGCCGTTCATGCGCGTGGTGTTTTTCCCCGATATGGCCGGCGACTTCATGCGCGTCGATCTTGAGATGAATGAAGGTACGTCGTCCTACGTGACGCAGGATGTCATGGATCACTTGGCCGAAACCTTGCGCGAAGTCGATCACGACATGCAACAGGAACTGAAACTGGAGCAGCCGGTCATCCGGACGGTGTTCTCGTGGACAGAATCCGAGACCGGCGGGGGCATGCTCGTCGAACTGCACAAGACTGAAGATGAACGCCTGGGAACCAAGGAAATCGAGCGCCGCTGGCGCGACCAGGTCGGCCAGATTGCAGGAGCGCGCGGGCTGCGCATCGGCGGTGCCGGTGGTCCTGGCGGCGATGCGCCAGACATTTCGTTTCAGCTGGTCGGGCGAAACCTCAAGCAGCTTGAATTGGCATCGACCGAACTGGAGGAGGCGGTGCGCGATTTCGAGGGCACCTTTGATATCCGCAACAGCTTCGATGGAGGCATACGCGAGGTCCAGTTGCGGATACGGCCGGAGGCCGAGGCGCTGGGACTGACCCAGCAGGATCTCGCGCGCCAGGTCCGCCGGGCTTTTTTCGGCGACGAAGTCCAGCGTATTCAGCGCGGTCAGGACGATGTTCGGGTGATGGTGCGGTACCCGCGTGAGCAGCGCACATCACAGGCTTACCTGGAAAGTATGCGCATTCGCACGCCGGCCGGCGATGAGGTTCCATTTGGCGCGGTGGCCGATATCGAAATGGGATACAGCCCGTCGACCATTCGCCGCTACGATCGCGAACGCTCGATCAGCGTGAGCGCGCGGATCGACAAGGAAATCGCCGAACCGGGTGCCATTACCAAGGAGTTGAGTCAGCAGATCCTGCCCCGGATTCTGGACAGTCATGCGGGGGTCAGCTATCGGGTAGCCGGACAGACCCGAAACACCCAGGAACTGACGGCCGAGTTGACCACCGGCATGATCTTCGCGCTGTTCATGATCTATGCCCTGATCGCGATTCCGTTGCGCTCGTATCTGCAGCCGCTGCTGATCATGTCGGTGATTCCGTTTGGAACCATTGGTGCGGTTTTTGGCCATTGGCTGCTTGGCATCCCGGTTAGTCTGCTCAGCATGTTCGGCATTATTGCGCTGGCCGGTGTGGTCGTTAACGATAGCCTGATCCTGGTCGATTTTGTCAACCATCACCGCAAGTCGGGAGAATCCAGAGTGGATGCCGCCCTCAAGGCCGCACGCGCCAGGTTCAGGCCGATTGTGCTGACCTCGGCAACAACTTTTCTCGGCCTCGCGCCGATCGTGTTTTTCGAGCGTAGCCTGCAGGCCCAGGCCGTGATTCCGATGGCGACATCGCTGGCATTCGGTATCGTTTTCGCCACGCTCATCACGCTGGCACTGATCCCAACGCTTTACCTCGTCGGCGACGATATCGCGCGCCTGTTGCAGCGGCTGGGTGGCAACCGTAACCCGCACGGCATGGGCACACCGGTCGCGGGCTCTTGAGGTTGGCCGCTTGATCGGTCGACTGCAAGCCCGGCGGCGCCAGGCCCGTGTTTTCGGTGGTCGTAGCGCGGCAGTCTGGCCGTGAAGACGCCCGGCGAAAGCGCCGAGACGCGCGCCGCTGCCGCTTCGGCGCGCCAATGGCCGGCCTGGCTGAGCGATCGCGGCGAGCCGCTGCCGCGGTCGATTCGCGCATGGATCGGGCAGGCCGAAGGTTTGCTCGAAAGCCGCCTCGAAAGCGACCTGCTGGCCTCCTTCGTTCTTGGAAAACCACGCAGCTGGCTGTATGCGCACGACGACCGGAT
>JAIVHD010000189.1:2257-4177 GCA_020201235.1 Lysobacteraceae bacterium | reverse complement strand
GCACAGGACTGTGCCGGTCCTCTGTCGGACTAGATGGCCCGTTCCGAGCGTGCTTCGGAACCACTGGTCGGCAGAGACAGTCTGATTGCAAACCGGGTGGTCACGCGGTAACCATAAGTTTGCTGCATCAGCCGGTTTCCACACTATAATCGCGACCGATCGACCGGCACGGTGATCGAATACCCTAACCAACGGTCGCCGCTGCAGCCGTCGACTGATAATAATTAACGAGAACTTGTGGCCTGCAATGCAAATAAGCAATTCGATTATCAATCCGGACCGGCCCGCCATTCGTCTCGAAGGTGTCTGCATGAGACGTGGCGACGTGAGCGTGCTCGAGAATTTTAACCTGAAAATCCCGGCCGGCAAGGTCACCTCAATCATGGGTCCCAGCGGCTCGGGCAAAACCACGCTGCTTAAAATTATTACCGGTCAGCTAAAGCCGCAGGCTGGCTCGGTTTTTATTGGCGACATTGATGTCTGCGCGCTGTCGCGCGCTGAGCTCAACGAGGTCCGTCGGCACATCGGCGTGCTGTTCCAGAACGGCGCGCTGCTAACCGATCTAACCGTTTTCGACAACGTCGCGCTGCCACTTCGCGAGCACACAAAGCTGGCTGAAACACTGATTCGCCGCCTTGTACTGTTGAAATTGCAGGCCGTTGGGCTGCGCGGTGCGGCTGAGATGTATCCACAGCAGCTCTCCGGCGGAATGAATCGACGCGTCGCAACGGCCCGCGCGCTGGCGATGGACCCCGACCTGATGCTCTACGATGAGCCGTTTGGCGGCCTCGACCCAATTTCGCTGGGCACGGTCGGACGCCTGATTCGCCAGATCAACCGGGTTGTCGGCATCACCAGCGTGGTCATCACCCACGATGTCGCTGAAGTCTCGAAGTTTTCCGATTATGCCTGCATCATGGCCGACGGTCGGGTGATCGCCTGTGGGCCGCCAGACACGTTGCGCGACGCCGACGATGACATTGTTCAGCAGTTTTTGAAAGGCCTTCCAGACGGGCCGGTGCCGTTCCACTACCCGGCACCTGATCTGGAAGAGCAATTGCTCGGAGACGACTGAAAATGACGCGATCTTCGCTGACCCATCGACTGACCCAGCCGGTTTACCGGATTGGCGAAGCCGGGATTTTCCTGGTGCAAGCCCTGGCAGGTATGAAGTGCACACTGTTTCACATGGGCGAAACCCTGCGCCAGGTGTATTACATCGGTGCGCGCTCGCTGGTCATTATCATGATGTCGGGTTTTTTCGTCGGTCTGGTCATGACGTTGCAGACCTACGACACGCTCAATCGTTTCGGTGCCGGCGATGCGGTCAGTACCGTGCTTGGCCTGTCGCTGTTCAAAGAGCTGGGCCCGGTGCTTACGGCAATCCTGTTCGCCGGCCAGGCCGGCACGTCGATCACGGCCGAAATCGGTCTGATGAAGGCCACCGAGCAACTCGACGCGCTCGATATGATGGGCATCGATCCGATCGAGCGCATCGTCCAGCCGCGATTGCTGGCGGGACTGGTCGCGGTGCCCATTCTCACGTTAATTTTCAACTTTATGGCCCTTTTGGGCGGAGTCGTTTTCGCAATTTTCATGATGGGCATGGACAGCAATATTTTTTGGGGCAACCTGCAAAACAATGTCGGATTATGGGAAGATTTCGGCAGCGGCGTCGTCAAGTCCATGTGTTTTGGGCTCATCGCGAGCTGGCTCGCGGTTTATTTCGGCTGGACTGCCAAACCAACCGGCGAAGGCGTCGCGCTTGCAACCACCCAGACCGTGATTGCAACTTCCATTTCCGTGCTGCTGCTCGATTTCGTGCTGTCAGCGCTGATGATGTAGATCGAGGAACCTTAAAAAAATGAAATCATCCAATCAAGTCGAATTCACCGCCGGTATCTTTTTGCTGCTGGGGAT
>JAIVHD010000189.1:0-2239 GCA_020201235.1 Lysobacteraceae bacterium | reverse complement strand
GATCTTTCTTGCCGTTCAAGCGACCAATGGCGGAGGATTCCAGCCGCGCGAAACCTATCTAGTGAATGCCTATTTCACCAATATCGGCGGCTTGAAGCCGAAAGCGCCGGTTAGCATGGCCGGCGTCAAAATCGGCAAGGTCGAGTCGATCGAGCTCGACAAAGACTCGCTGGAAGCCCGGGTGATCATGAGCATCAGCTCGCAATACGACGATTTGCCCGAAGACACGTCGGCCGCGATCCTGACCGCTGGCATCCTCGGTGACCAGTACGTAGGCCTCGAACCGGGCGGATCGCCCGAGCCCTTGCGGGCCGGTAATCGAATCCTGCTCACCAACTCTGCCGTAGTGCTCGAAGAGCTCATCGGCCGTTATCTGTTCAACTCCGACGAGGATACCGAATGATTTTCAAATCACTTGCCCCCGCAATACTTTCAGCGGCTGTGCTGTTCTGGGCAATTCCTGCCTCGACACTGGCTGATGAACAGGCTGAACCGGTTCAACTCGTTCAGCAAACAACCGCCGAACTTTTCGAACTGGTCAACTCCCGGCGCGATTTCTACCAGGAAAATATCGACCAGTTGCAGGCCGATATTCGCGCAATCCTGCTGCCGATGGTCGATGAAGTCTACTCGGCCCGCCTGGTGCTCGGCCGCTCGGGCCGGGGCCTGGAACGGGAAAAGGTACTTGAATTTTCCGATGCCTTGAGCGACCTGCTGATGCGTCGCTATGCGCAGGGTCTGCTCGACTTCGAAACCCGTGACCAGGTCGAAGTTCGTCCGCTGAGCGGTGAGAATAGCGACCGCATGACGCGCGTCAAGACCCGAGTCGCACTCGACAATGGTCAGCAGGCACCGGTCGACTACGTTTTCCGAAAGACCGACGAAGGCTGGAAGATTTTCGATGTGATCGTCGAGGGCATTTCCTATGTCACGACCTTTCGCAACCAAATTGGTGAGCAGCTCCGCCAGCAAGGCTTTGATGCCACGCTCGAAAGTCTTCAGCGCGGCAACCTGGAACTGGAAGAGGTCGAGCTCGATGGCGCAAACTGACAACGGCCCGTTCCGCCTCGAAGGCCGGCTGACGGTCGACGAAGTGCCGGGCGTGTATCACGAGCATCTGGAGTGGAAAGACGAAGGTCTGCCCGCGACGATAGACCTGTCGGGCTTGCAGGCGACCGACTCCAGCACCGTAGCCCTGCTGCTGGAGTGGTTGAGCTGGGCACGCAGGGCCGGCCAGGCGCTTAAGCTCGAAAATCCACCCGACGCCCTACTCACGATCGCCGGACTTAGCCAAGTAAACGACATTCTGGGATGGGAAAATGCCGAATAAACGATGTAGCCCATCAGCCGGCTGTACGCCGCTGCAAGCACGCCCAAGCCGCGCTGACACCGACACATCGTGCGACCACGCCGAACAAGGATCACCCCGGTCGGAATCGCCAAGCGTAACCACACGACTGCTTCAAGCACAGACATGGCGGATTGCGCTGGTCTTGCTGGCGGCACTGATCACCGGCTGCGCCACGACCGCCCCGCCACCCGGGCAGCGCGACCCGACCGATCCCTGGGAACCGTTTAATCGCAACATGTACCAGTTCAACCGGACCCTCGACAGCGCCATATTCAAGCCGATCGCGCAGGGCTATGACGTCATCGTCCCCGATCCGGTCGAGGACAAGATCACTAATTTCTTCGTCAATCTGAGATCGCTGCAAACCATCATCAACCTCGCACTTCAGGGCCGGGCCGCCGATACCGGGCGCATGGTGGAGCGCTTCTTCCTCAACACGGTGTTTGGACTGGCAGGCTTTTTTGATGTTGCCAGCATGTCCGGCTTACCCGCCTTCGACGAGGATTTCGGCCAGACCATGGCGGTCTGGGGCTGGAGTGATTCGCGCTACCTTGTGCTGCCCTTGCTTGGCCCGTCGACCGTACGTGACGGTCTTGGGCGGCCGATCGATACGTATTCCGACGTGATTTGGCGCGAAGCAGTCGACGGTCGCGGCTACGGTATCGCCATTGACCTGATCCAGATGCGCGCCAACCTGCTGCCGCTTGAAGAGCAGCTCGAAGACGCCTTCGACGAATACCTGTTCGTGCGCGATGCCTGGCTGCAGAACCGCAATTTCAAAATCAGCGGCGAGTCTGAAACGCCGGATTACGACGACTTCCTGGACGACCAATAGGAAGACTGAAATCCTGCTGAATCGCACAGCGAGTCGCCCCATCATGCTAAAGG
>JAIVHD010000188.1 GCA_020201235.1 Lysobacteraceae bacterium | reverse complement strand
CATTGAATCTGGTCGTAGTTAAATACAATATCGAAATCGCCAGACGCGATATCTGAGCGGTCGACCAGGATGAGTTGGAAACTGTTGCGATTGGTATGCGAAATATCGCTGTCGTAATAGTCGACGTTGATCCAGTTCACCCCGAAAGCTGGACGACCCTCGAACGTCCCGCCACCATAAGTGACTGGATCTCCAGCCGAACCGGTATCGACATCGGCAAAGAACGGCGCGATGATCTCCTGCCCGGTTGAAGTCAAATCGAAGGGCGTGTAAGTGCCTAACGCCGAATCAAATGTGACGTTGCCATTGTTGTTGACGAACACAGATGAACGCGAAATGCCGAAGAAATCCAGAGTAAAGCCCAGCGGCACGGCAGCCGTCGAACCATCGTCGTTGGGCGGCAGGGTGTTGGCGTCGAACCCCGAAACGATTGCCTGGCCCCAGGCCAGTGACGTGACAAGCAAACCGGCCAGAAAAACAGCTGAGCCAGAAATCCGGCGAAAATTGCACTGCATCATTTTGAATCTCCCTGCGATAGCCGGCGCCTGAACCAATTGATCCAAGGCGTGCATTTTTCAAAAAAACCCCGCCCAAGCTTTTTACCAATCCAAGCTTGTGGCGCACACTTGTGGAGTATACAACAGCCATCGGCGTACTGGTCGGCCCGGGCCGACGCCTGCGATTATTGCGTCAATCAGCATGTTCGCGGCATGTCGGGCATCAAAATCTTGGCCAGCGAACACATCGCCGTGAACCAAAAGACGCTGGCAGGCAGCAGACATCGTCGTATCCCGGCAATGTCTATCCAGCACTTCTCCGGATCCAGGCACTTACCACCCCGCGCTGCGGGGCAAACAAAAACGCCAGCACGAAAAAACCGGTCGCGACCAGCACGATGGCACCGCCCGAGGCAACATTGAGCTGAAAGGCAAGGAACAGCCCGATGATCGCCGACACCAGCCCGATCAGCGTGGAAAGGATCATCATCGCCGGCAGTCGGTTGACCAGCAGGTAAGCCGTTGCCCCCGGCGTAATCAACATGGAGACAACCAGAATGATACCGACGGTTTCCAGACTGGCAACGATGGTGAGCGTCAGGAGCAGAATCAGTCCATAGTGAATGACCCGGGTATTCAAACCCAGCGAACGGGCCTGCACCGGATCGAACACATAAATGAGCAACTCCTTGTAATACAGCGTTACGACGGTCAGAACCAAGACCCCGGCGAATAGCGTCAGCATCAGCGCAGGGTCGCGCACGCCGAGCACATTGCCGAACAGGATATGCATCAGGTGCGTGGATGTTGTGATCTGGCTGATGATGACCACACCCAGCGCAAACGCCGCCGTAAACATCAAGCCCATGGCCGCATCGGACTTGATACGGCTGTTACGCTCGATCAGTCCGATTCCCAGCGAAGTCAAAGCACCGGTAGCAAAAGCACCGACGAAAAACGGCCAACCCAACAGGTAGGCGATTGCCACCCCGGGCAGCACGGCATGCGAAATCGCATCCCCTAGCAGCGACCACCGTTTGAGAATCACGTAACTTGAAAGCAGACCGCAAACCGCGCCGACGGCAATCGAGGTCAGCAAAGCGCGCTGCATGAAGCCGTACTGAAACGGTTCGGCAAGCGCCTCGGGCAACAGGTTGACCACCACCATCAACACGGCAATGAGATATTCGATCACCCCCTGTCCAAACTCCTGTAGCGCCACGCTCATGCCAACTCTAGCGGTTCGGGCTCGGATCGGCTTTGAGGGTTGTTCAGCCAGGCGGCGGCCGCCGTGCGCGAAATCAGTTCATCGGTCAGTATCCTGCGCGGGTCGCCGCTGCCGACTACACAACGATTGATCAGCACGGCAAAGTCTGTATCCCGGCGCGCTCCGGCGATATCGTGGGTCACCATCACCACCGTGCGTCCCTGGTCGCGAGCCTGCTGCAGCACCTTCATGATCAGCGTCTCACTGCGCCGATCAACGCCCACCAGCGGCTCATCGAGCAGCAGCAGGCTGGCGTCCTGGGCGAGCGAGCGCGCCAGCAGTACGCGCTTGCGTTGCCCCCCGGAGAGGGTATCGATCGGTCGATCCCTGCTGTCGAGCATGGCGACTGCTTCCAGTGCTTCGTCCACCGCGTGCCGGTGCTGATCGGCTGCCAGCGACGGCGGCAGAAAGCGGCGCCAGCCACCCTCCGTGCGGATACGCCCGTACCGACCTGATAGAACCACATCGCGAACCGACAGGGGAAAATC
>JAIVHD010000187.1 GCA_020201235.1 Lysobacteraceae bacterium | reverse complement strand
GGCCTGCCGGCCGGGTTCTCGGCCGCCGACGTCACGGATGCGCAGACGGTCACCGAACTGTTCGGCTGGAATACCACCCAGCGCAAACCGGCTTGTGTCTACAGCATCGCAGGTACGGTTCCGGCCACCAGCGCCAGCGACGCCTGCACGTTGACCCCCGGGCAGCCATACCAGTTCACCGGCATGGCTTACGACAGCCACGGCAACCCCGTACAGGAACGCGTGATGGCCAGCGGTCAGCAGTCCGGCGAACGGGTCACGGACATTGGCTACACAGGCGACGGTTACTTTGTCGTATCCACCACCAATCCCGAGCGCCAGACCGCCACTATGCTCACCGAGCCGCGCGAGGGCAACGTCACGCGCCTGATCGGCATCGACGGCCAGGCCGTGCGCATGGCCTACGACGTGTTCGGGCGCGAGATCGAGACCTGGTTTCCGGTCAATGCGGGCAACGACACGCTGATGCCGACCCCCGGCAGCCACTACGCGCCGCGTTCGAGCACCCGCTACCAATGGACCGGGGGCTGCCCCGGGACCAACTGCGGCGATGGCGGCAAGGTCTACACGGTCTCCAATATTACCGACGGCAGCCCGATCGTGGTCGAGACCTTCGACCGCCTGAACCGGGTCGTGACCCGGCGCACCAACGGCCTGAGCGGGCTCATCCACGAGCAGATGGCCTACACCGCACGCGGGCAGGTCAAAAGCGCAAGCGAACCGGGTTTTGCAGAAAATCCGTCGACCCGCCTGTTGACGCAATTTAGCTACGACCCGCTGGGCCGGCAGACCAGCAAAACCGAACCGCGCGGCGATACCTTCTCTGCCACGCGCAACACGTACTACAGCTATTCGGGGCTTGAGACCACGATCCGGGTCACGACCCAATTCAGCGCCCCGACCGGCACCTGTGCGGTGCTGCCGAACACGCCGCTGGATGACGAGTTCTGCGTAAAACGCACGATCGCCGGTGACGGCACGCTGATCCGCACCACCGATGCGCATGGCCATGCCACGCGCTTCTGGGCCAATGCCAGAGGCCAGATGGCGCTGATCGAGAACAGCCAGGGGGATTTGAGCGCTGCGCGGTACAACGAATTCGACCAGCGCACCGCCCTGTCGGACCCGGACATGGGCTCGTGGACGTTCGCCTACACCGGTGCTGGCGAGCTGATCGGGCAGATCGATGCTAAGGGCCAGACGTTCGACTTCGAGTACGACCCATTGGGCCGACTGACCACGCGCCTTGCCGATGGCGACACGGGCGTGATCGTCGACGAGTGGGACTACGACCAGCCCGCCGCCGGATTGCTGGAGCGCAGCCGCCGGCGGATCGACGGCCAGCCGGTGTTCGAGCGCACATTCGCCTACGACGATCAGTTGCGCAGCCGCGGTCAGACCACGTTCCTGGACCCAGAACCGCAAATGCCCGGGGTCGAGTGGATCGGCTTCGAGCAGACCTGGCAGTCCGACCCGTACTTCGGCCGTGTGTTCAGTCGCACCGACCCGGAGGGCCGCTTCCGCGCCGAATACCGCTACAGCATCAATGGCTATCAGACCGAGGTCCGCGACGCGGCTGCCAATCAGCTACTCAAGCAGGTCACCGAACACAGCCCTCGGGGCCAGCTCGAACAGGCCGGCTTCGGCAACGGCATTGCCGAGACCCGTCGCTACAACGACCGCACCGGCCAGGTCACGTCTATCGCCATCGACAACGGCGCCGTCGCCGATCTGAGCTACGGCTATGACGCATTCGGCAACCTGACCGGTCAGGCCAACGGCAAGACTTTAATCACCGAGAGCTTCACCTATGACCGGCTGCACCGGCTGATCGAGCGCAGCGACGACGGGCCCGGTGAGTTCCGGCAGGCCAGCTACCGCTACGACGCGCTCGGCAACATCACTCGCAAGAGCGACTACGCCGGCACCTATCGCTACGGCCAGCAAAATGCCGCGCTGCCTGCCGGCTGCATGGCCGCCGGCATCAACCCGGGTCGAAGTCCGGCGCTCCGGAACCCTCCAGACCTTCGGCTACGGCCCGGACCTGCAACGCTACGTCCAGCAGGCCGACGACCAGACCACGATCTACCTCGGCCGTGGCTTTGAGCAAGTCCGCGGCGGCGCCGCGCGGTTCCAGATCGACGAAGACATGCTGGTCCTCATCGAGCCCAACGGCGCCCCACAAGTGCACTACCAGCACAGAAACCGCCTCGGCTCCATCGTTGCCGTCAGCGACAGCACCGGCCAAATGCCAGCCGACAGCGAACGCGGCTACGACCCCTGGGGCCGGCCCCGGGACGCCGACTGGCAGGGCGTCGACCAACTCCCCGGAGCCGACGTGACGCCCAGAGGCTTCACCGACCACGAGCACATCGACGGCAGCCGGCTGATCCACATGAACGGCCGGGCGTTCGACCCGCTGCTAGGCCGTTTCCTGTCGGTCGACCCGGTCATCCAGTTCCCAACCAACAGCCAAAGCCTGAACCCGTACAGCTACATCATGAACAACCCGATGTCGGGAACGGACCCGACCGGGTTTGTAGGCGTGGAGCCGGGTGGTCGGCCGTTGGAGAGCATTTGCGGAATGGGCCAGATCAGCCGGTGTTCTGGCGCAGGGCCGCTCACGCTGCAGCAAACCGTTCAGTTGTCGAATGGAGTGGAGGGGACAGTCACTCTGCAAGTCGATGCGGCGGGCAACGTGGAAATCGACAGCATCGAGTTCTCGGCACCCGAAACGCTCGGTGGCCCGGATGAACGGCCCAACGGGATCAATATGGGCAATGCCACCGAGGAGCATTCATTCCGGGCGGCCCTGGCCGGAACGGACTCCAGGTTTGCTCTACGGCCACTTGTGTCTGCCGGACTGGCAGAAAGCAATTTCGTTCCTGGAGAACTCGTGAACTCTGTCAGCGAACAGGAACAAAATATCCGTGCGATTGAGCAGCAAATGGTGCTCACCGGCGATCGGGGTTTTACGGACCTGGAGGGACTGGCAAATGTCGTCGCCCAGGGCGGATTTTTCGCAATCGATCTTGCAATCCCCTTGCCCCCGACCTTTACTTTGGGTAAGGCTAAGAGCAAAATATTCCAGACTGGAGTTAATATAACACCTCGTACTACAGCTAATAAATTCAGAACAATAGGCGGTGGGGGCCGAACATTTGTCACTGAGCCGGCAACGGTTGAAAGGATAATTGGCCCACTACAAGGTGGTCGGATATCTATCAGCGGAACACAGGCACAAAGATTAGAAGGTGCGCTCGGTTTACGGCCAGGCTCACTTGAATCAAGAAACATAATCTCAGTGATAAACGGAGTTTCAGGGCGATCGCCAGCCTCACCCATTTCGGGCAATACGTTGTTCAGGGGCGGCGGAGCCGGTTTACCTGGAGGAGGGAAGGAACTTACCATACAAGGAATACCGAGTGCGGGCGGTCAAGGTATTCGTCAGATAATTCTAGAGGTTGAAAACTAATGGATTTCGATGTTTTGGAAAGAAATGGCTGGACAGTAAGATGCCCTTACTGCGAAAGGAATTTAATCTATACCGTGATTAAGAATCATGACCTTCCCGTGCCCTTCTTTTATGCAAAAGATGCAAACGATGTGCTACTAAGGGAAAAGGACAGACTCCGAGTAGAGGAGTTTTATTTGAGTTTGAATGACCGCGCGCGAAAACTTGGAGCCCTTGAACAGTTATGGAAAAAGATTCTCGCTGACGCGCCCGTGGCACCGAATGGTGGAGACTTCGATCTATGGTCGTATGTTAAGTGCACTAATTGCCAAACTGAGCTGTCATATAACAACGGGATTAAGGACATTGGCCAAAGAATATTTGAGCCGGAGATTGTAGTAATGGATCAAGCGATCCTCCTAGGCGACTCGTTGGCTGACAGTTGGAAAGTAAAGGTAAAAGCATCTGGGCTAAGACGCTGAATTTTTCGGAAAGGATGGCACGACTGCAACAACCTGGACCCGCTGATCGTGGGGCCAGTGGCACGGCAAATTTGCTCTCATCCGACCACCCGAGCCAATCCGTTGGAGTTGGCGGTCAGTCGCAGGT
>JAIVHD010000239.1 GCA_020201235.1 Lysobacteraceae bacterium | reverse complement strand
TCTCGATCGAGCCGATGGTGACCGCGCCGAGCCCGTCGTTGAGCGTGCAAGCGCCTTCGCACAGCCGGTCTTGCGGACAGATGCGCCCGCAGATTTCCGGTAGCGAGTTGGTCTGGTGCGACAACTCGGCAGCCTCGAACAGACGGCCTTGCTTGACCAGGCGAAGCCAGTCCGGGATGAAGTTGTGCACCGGGCATTCCCATTCGCAATACGGATTGCCGCAGTTGATGCAGCGCGCGGACTGGTCGGCGGCACCTTCAGCCTGGTATTGGCCATAGATCTCGTCCCAGCCGCGAACCCGGATTTTGACGGGAACCTCGTCGGGGTTGCGGCGCGGCGATTCGAGAAAATGCAGAGTCGAAAATTTAGTCACGTCGTGTGCAAACCTCTGTGGGGCCTGGGGCCGGCGCAGTCGATCGGGTAGAGAATGAAATGGGCTGGATCATGCTGCCTCCTTGAGCAGGCTGATCAGGTCGTCGAGTTCGGCCGCCTTGGGTTTGACCAGCCAGAACTTCGGCAGCATTCTGCGGAAGTCTTCCAGCACGCCCCGGCTCCAGGCGCTGCCGGTCAGTTCGGTGTGTTGCCGAATCAAGTCGCGCAAGTGGTTGACATGGTTTTCCATGTTTTCCGGCTCGAGACGATGGATTTCGATCAGCTCATGGTTGTAGTGGTCGACGAAACTTCGCTCCAGATCGAGAACGTAGGCAAATCCGCCGGTCATGCCGGCACCAAAGTTGATGCCGGTGGCACCGAGAATCAAGGCGACGCCGCCGGTCATGTATTCGCAGGCATGATCGCCGGTACCCTCGACCACAGCGATCGCACCGGAGTTTCGCACCATAAAGCGTTCGCCGGCCATGCCCGCCGCGAACAGTTCGCCGCCGGTTGCGCCGTACAGGCAGGTGTTGCCCATGATCGGGGTTTTCTCCGGGGCATAACGAACGCCCTCGGGCGGTCGCAGGACCAGCCGACCGCCGGCCATGCTCTTGCCGACATAGTCGTTGGCCTCGCCGACCAGTGTGATGTGCAGGCCGACCGCGTTGAACGCGCCGAGGCTCTGGCCGGCCGTGCCGCTGAGCATCAGCTCAAGGCGCTGGTCGCCCAGGCCGGCGCGCCCGTGGCGGCGGGCAATGGTGCCGGATAATCGGGCACCGATTGACCGGTCGTGGTTGTGAATTACATACTCAAAGCGGCCACCGCGACCCTGTTCTACGGCCTCGCGAGTGTCGACCGCGATGCGTTCGGCCAGCAGGCCGGGATCATGCGGCGGATTGCGCGGAACGCAGCAGAAGCGATCGGCGTTGGGTGCCAATCCGGTCTTTGCCAGCATCGGTGCCAGGTCGATCTTGTTCTGACGTTCGGTCAGGCCTTCGATGCGCTCCAGGTATTCGGTGCGACCGATGAGGTCCTCGATTCGGGCCACGCCCAGCGACGCCAGAATTTCGCGTACCTCGCGCGCCACACCCATAAAATAATGCACGACCATCTCGGGCAGGCCGATGAAGTGGTGCTTACGCAGCGTCTCGTTCTGGGTCGCGATGCCGGTCGCGCAGTTGTTCAGATGGCAGATTCGCAGGTATTTGCAGCCCAGCGCAATCATCGGCGCGGTGCCAAAGCCGAAGCTTTCGGCGCCCAGCGCTGCGGCCTTGACCACATCCAGCCCGGTCTTCAGGCCGCCGTCGGCCTGGATGCGCACCTGGCCTCTAAGGTCATTTTGCATCAGTACCTGGCGCACCTCGCTCAAACCCAATTCCCACGGCGCGCCGGCGTATTTGACCGACGTCAGCGGGCTGGCACCGGTGCCGCCGTCGTAGCCGGAGATGGTGATCAGATCGGCATACGCCTTGACCACGCCGGCGGCGATGGTGCCGACCCCGGGCTCGGAAACCAGCTTGACCGAAACCAGTGCTTCGGGATTGACCTGCTTGAGATCGTAGATCAGCTGGGCCAGATCCTCGATCGAATAGATATCGTGGTGTGGCGGCGGCGAGATCAGGCCGACGCCGGGCGTGGCAAAGCGCAAGCGGGCAATCAGGCCGTCGACCTTGTGGCCGGGCAACTGGCCGCCCTCGCCAGGCTTGGCACCCTGGGCAATCTTGATCTGGATGACCTCGGCGTTGACCAGGTAGTCGGGTGTTACGCCAAAGCGACCCGATGCGATCTGTTTGATTTTGGAGCATTTTTCGGTGCCATAGCGAACCGGGTCCTCGCCGCCCTCGCCGGAGTTGGAGCGCGCGCCAAGCCGGTTCATGGCAATCGCCAGGGCCTCGTGAGCCTCTGGCGACAACGCGCCCAGACTCATGCCGGCCGAGTCGAAGCGCTTGACAATGTCGCTTTCGGACTCGACCTGTTCGATATCGATCGGTGCATGATCGGAGCGTAATCGCAGCAGATCGCGAATCATCGATGGTGCGCGATCGTTGACCGGTTGTGCGTAGCGTTGGTAGTCGCTCCACGCGCCAGTGCGCGCGGCGGTCCGCAGGGCATTGACCACATCCGGGTTCCAGGCGTGGAATTCACCGCCGTGGACATAGCGGTACAGGCCGCCGTGCTCAATTGGAACCTGCTTGTTCCAGGCCCAGCGCGCCAGTGATTTCTGGTCGCTCCAGAGATCTCCGAAGTCGGCCCCCTGGATGCGGCTGACGGCACCGGGAAAGCAAATATCGACAACCCGGTCGGAAAGTCCGACCAGTTCAAACAACTGCGCACCGCGATACGAACCGATGGTCGAGATACCCATCTTCGACAGGATCTTGAACAGGCCCTTGCGAATACCGCGGCGGTAGGCGCGTCCGAGCTGGATGGCCTGGGCACGCGAGGCTTCGATTTCGCCGGTCGCGGCCATGGAGTGCAGCGTCTGGTAAACCAGATACGGGTAGACCGCCGTGGCACCGAAGCCGATCAGGCAGGCAAAATGGTGTGGATCGCGTGCTGTTCCGGTTTCGAGGATCAGGTTGCAGTCTGGCCGCTGACCGGTTTCGAGCAGGTGGTGGTGAACCGCGCCGGTCGCCAGCAATGCATGGATCGGGACCTTGCCCGGCTCGAGGTAACGGTCCGATAGGATTAGCAGCAGCTTGCCGTCGCGGACCGACTCGGAAGCGAGCCGGCACAAATCGGCCAGTGCGTCCTCGAGCGACCAATCGGCCGGGTAATTCAAGTCGAGCAACACCGAAGGCAGGCCGAACTGCGGCGTGTTGACCAGTTGCCGAAGCTTGCGTTGCGAGAGCACCGGCGAGTTGAGCACCACGCGTTCGGCCAGAGACGGGCCGGGCTCGAACACGTTGCCCTTGCGACCCAGGCCAGTCTCCAGCGACATCACAATGCGTTCGCGCAATGAGTCGATGGCCGGGTTGGTGACCTGGGCAAACTGCTGGCGACAGCAATCGTACAGCGAGCGGATGCGGGTCGAAAGAACCGGCATGGGCGTGTCGTCGCCCATTGATCCGACCGCTTCGGCCTGGGTCTCGGCCAGAACCTGGATGACCTCGCGGCGTTCTTCGCGCGACAGATTGAACATTTTCTGGTAGCTGGCCAGCGTGTCGGTGTCGAATGGCTCGGCCGCCATATGCATATCGACCAGTTCGGAATCAAGGTAGCGAACCCCGGACTTCAGCCAGTCCTGCCAGGGGTGCAGGTTCTTGAGCTGTTCGTCAATCTGAGAGCCGTTTAGCAGGCTGCCGTCGGAGAGATCCACGGCCAGCATCTCGCCCGGACCGAGCCGGCCGCGCGCGGTCACCTGATCGACCGCAACGTCGACCACGCCGGTTTCGGAGGCCACGATCAGGCGCTGGTCTTCGGTCAGCGTCCAGCGTGCTGGACGCAGCCCGTTGCGATCCAGCCCGCAAACGACCCAACGGCCATCGGTCATGACCAGGCCGGCCGGGCCGTCCCAGGCTTCCTGGTGAAACGCGAAAAACTCGTGGAATGCGCGCAGGTCGGCATCAAGGTTGTCTGCGGTCTGCCAGGCCGGGGGAATCAGGATTCGAAGCGCCTGCGGCAGCGGCATACCGCCGGTGACCAACAGTTCGAGCATATTGTCAAGCGATGACGAATCCGAGCCGTGCATGCTGACCGGCGGGTCAATGCTCGCCAGCTCTTTCAATTCGGGTGCCGCTAGCAGCCTTCGGCGGGCCCGTGTCCAGTTTCGGTTGCCACGAATGGTATTGATTTCGCCGTTGTGGGCCAGCATGCGAAACGGCTGGGCCAGCTGCCATCGCGGCAGTGTGTTAGTCGAGAAGCGCTGATGAAACAGCGCCATCGGCGTCTTGAAGCCCGGGTTGGCCAGGTCCGAATAAAAGTGTGCCAGGAACTGCGGCATGACCATCGCCTTGTAGGACAGCGTGGTCGCCGACAGGCTGGCGATATACAGCGATTCGTCCTGGCTTGTTTGCGACTCGGTCAGGCGACGGGCCAGGTACAGCTTTCGCTGAAAGGCCTTTTCATCGCAGTGTTCTGGTGCGTTGACGAAAACCTGCTCGACCCGCGGCCGGCTATCGCGCGCGCGTGCGCCCAGCGCATCGGGATTGACTGGCACGCTGCGCCAGCCGGCAACCACCAGGCCCTGTTCGCGAAGCTGTTTTTCCAGCCGCTCACGCTGCATGGTGGCAAGATCGGCCTCGCGGTCGACAAAAACCGTGCCCGCGGTGAATGAATCGCCGACCACGAAACCGTTTTCGGCCGCGACTGCGCGCAGAAACTCGATCGGCAGCCCGACCAGAATCCCGCAACCGTCGCCGGTCTTGCCGTCGGGTGCAACCGCGCCGCGATGGGTCAGCCGCGTCAGCGCCTCGAGCGCATCGGCGAGAATCCCGTGCCCGGCTGTTCCGTCGAGCTGGGCGATCAGCCCAAAGCCGCAGGAATCGTGTTCGAAATCAGAGCGATAAAGCGTTTTCAACCGCCGTACTCATGCGTATGGACGACCTGATAGGATACCGGTTCGCGCGCCACCATAGAAAGAATATTAAGTTTGTTTTGGTTCCGATCCATGCCAAATCGTGATATCCGCAGGCGCCATCGGCGGAACACGCGATCTGCGCCTGGCCGACCTTCTGCGGTGCTTGACGAAGCTCATTTTCAAGGACCGGATTCCGCTAAACTTCAGCCATGCAATATTTGCTTCGTCCAGCGAGGCTTGCTGCAGCGGGGCTGGTTTGACCGTCGACGAAGACCATCGACTGGTGATTCACACCGGCTCGCGCGCACGACGGCGGTGGTCAGGAGCCAGAAAAGGGGTATGGGCTTGATTCGAATCGACGCATTGAAAAAAAACGACTTCGTGGCGCGTTTTCGCCGACGTTTTCGCGAGGATTATCAGTTCGCCATGATCCTGCTTTTCGGCAGCCTGGCGGCGCTGGTCGTTAGCGGCTTTGTCGTCTATCGATTTGTGGAAGGCAATCTCCTCGGCGGCACGGTCAATCTGGCGATTGTCGTTGGCATGCTGATGGTGCTGGTCTATGTTGTCAACGGCGGCGATGCCGAGCGCGGCGGTCGGCTCTTTGCAGTCGTCACGGTAGCGGCCTGTATTGCATCGACAATCCTGTTCGGGCGCACCGGAATTTTGTGGGGTTACGTGGTTTTGTGGGTCAACTTCCTGCTGACCGGCCGCCGCTTTGCATTGACCATGAACCTCGTGCTGGTGGTCTTTCTGATTCTCGAAAACCGCTTGTTCGAGTCGATTCTGGAAGGTATCACCTATATCGTGACGGCCCTTCTGATCACGATCTTCGCCTATATTTTTGCCTCGCGTCTGGCGCTTTACCAAAGGCAGCTCGAGACCCTTGCGCTTCAGGATCCGCTGACCTATTCCGGTAATCGACGAATGTTACGGCGTGATTTGACGGCCGCGGTCTCAGCCTTCCGCCGTGACGGCAGTCAGTTTGCGATCATGCTTCTGGACCTGGATGATTTCAAGCGGGTCAACGATACGCTGGGCCACGATGTCGGCGATCGGGCGTTGTGCGATTTCGCGGATCTGTTTCGTAGCAATATTCGCGCCGAAGACCGGTTTTACCGGTTCGGTGGCGAGGAGTTTGTGCTGCTCATTCCCGACCATGGTCAGGTCAATGCGCTGGATGTCGGTTGGTCGCTGCACGAGCGCATCAGCGGAAAGCTTCAATTCGACGGTCAGCCGCTGCGATTTTCAGCGGGCGTCGCAATTCTCAAACACGGTGAAGACTGGCCGGAATGGCTGGCGCGCGCCGATCGTGCGATGTATCAGGCCAAGCGCGACGGACGAAATTGCGTCTGCCTGGCCGGCGACGATGCGCCGATTGTGCGCCGTCCGCCGATCAGCGCGGCAACGGGACATTCCGGAAAGGCCTGACGCCGTAGCGCTTTTGCGGATTACGGGCGTTTGTTTGGCTCAGGCCGGGGCCCTGGCATCGGTTTCGAGCTCGGTTTCGGCGACCTGCACGGTGTTGCGGTTTGGCGCGACGCCGGCTCGATACCAGCCCGATACCGCGTAGCGATAGGCCGCAGCGTAGGGCGGAATGCAGGCCACTGCATGGGCTTGCGGCACTTTGAAAAGGTTCAGCACGTTAAAGCCGGGCTTGTAGGCGACGTTGCCGTTGCCGTTCTCGTCAAAAAAATGCAAGTAGCCATTCCAGTCCGGCCGCCACCGGCGGGTGAAGTTGAACACGTAGGCGCAGCGGCGATGCGCGCCGTGCATCTGGTCGTTGTGGTAGCCGAGAAAGTTGCCGGGGCCGAAACGGGTTGCCTGGGCATCGACCTGGCGGATGGAAGAATCGTCGAGCACGGCTACGATGAAATCGCGCATTTCGGGTCCGGCCAGGAACTGGTAGAAGTCGTTCAGCACGGCCGGAATTTGACCCTGGGTGCGGGTTGCGTCGGACTGGTGCAGCAGGCCGTAGGCGTATCCGAAACCATCGATGGCCTGTTTGTAGATGCTGTTCTGCAGCGCCTGCATGTCTTTCGGAGGCACTTTTTCGAGGTTGTGCTGCTCGATGATGCCAGGACCCTTGTCGTCGTAGTAGGTGAACGACCACGGGATTTCCTTCTCGATGCATTCGGTCAGGCGTTCGGCGTGCTCGGTCTTGAGAATGTTCGGAATCTGGATTCGACGGTCGGCCTTCAGCCGGTTTGCCAGCGCGGCGCGATCAAGCTCGGGGTTGAGTTCGAATTTCATGGGCAGGGAGGGCTTTGGGCCGAAATATCTGGCCCAAGAGTTTAGCTTAAACCCGCCTAAGTCACCACCCCTCCGTCGCGAGCGGCCGCCCGTTGGCGTGGCTGGGGCTTTGCGTGACCGAGCCAAACGCCCCGACTGTGAGGCAGGGCGATGCCGCAGTTGGCGGCGTGGTCAATCAGCCGGGCTGAAAAGGGCGACTGTAAGCCATTTATTCAGCGTGCGAAGCGGCGGGAAAGGAAACCCGGTCTCCGGCTTCGCGCACGACTTCACGGTAGCGCCGTTCGATCGCCGATCGACGAATCTTGAGCGTTGGTGTGAGCATTTCATTGTCGACTGTCCAAGGCTCGCCGGTGATGATGATGCGCGCAATGCGCTGGTGCGGTTCCAGTTTGGTATTGACCGCGTCCAGTGTCTCGACCAGGTCGCGGCGTAACTGGCGCGGCGACTGTTTTAACCCGTCGGCCAGCTGCACCAGTGCAACCGGCTGGTCGAGGCCAGAGCCGAGCACACAGGCCAGTTCGATCATCTCGTTTCGCGCCAGCAGGCTTTCCAGCGGCACCGGTGCGATGTACTTGCCCTTGGTGGTTTTGAACAACTCTTTCACACGTCCGGTAATCGAGACCCAGCCATGGTCGTCGATAAACGCCCGGTCACCGGTCCTGAAGTAGCCGTCGTCCATGCTGTTCAGGCTAAGCGGCTCATCCCCGTAGTAACCCTGCATCAGGCACGGGCAGCGGATCAGCAGTTCGTCGTCGACGCCGGTCTTGAGCTCGACCCCCGGCAGGGCGCGGCTGATGGTGCCGAATTGAGGCCGGATATCGCGCCCGATCTGGGTGCCGTAGGCGAAGGTTTCGGTCATGCCCCAGCCTTCTCGAATCGTCACGCCGAGATCGTGCCACCATTCCAGCAACGACGGCGCGATGGGTGCCGAACCGCTGGCGTACCAGCGCGCCTGGTCCAATCCCAGACTGCGCTTGATTCGGTGCCGGATCAGCGTGCGCAGCAACGGCAGGCGTAAAAGTCGCTTGAGCCGAGCTCCCGGCACCTTTTCGAGCACCCCGAGCTGAAATTTTTTCCATAAGCGCGGCACCGAGCCGAACAGCGTCGGTCGTGCATAGGCGAGATCTTCCATGAAGGTCTCCAGCGACTCGACAAAATACAGTGTCATGCCGGAGTAAAAGCTGCCGGCCTCGACATAGGCGCGCTCTGTGCAGTGCGACAACGGCAAATACGACAGCACGCGTTCGTCGCCGCCGATGTCTAATGCAGCCGCCAGCGAATCGCCGACGAACGCGAAATTCGCGTAGCTGTGCATCGCGCCCTTGGGCTCGCCG
>JAIVHD010000186.1 GCA_020201235.1 Lysobacteraceae bacterium | reverse complement strand
GCTACCGGCCCGACCGCGGCAAGCTGCTGACCGATCAGGATCTGGCCGGCATCGAACGCTATCACCGGTTCGTCGATCGCGATGGCGACGGCATCGCCGCGCGCACCCTGCCCGGTTCCGATCGCAAGGGTGCCTATTTCGTGCGCGGTTCCGGCCACAACCAGTTTGGCGGCTACACCGAAGATGCCGACGAGTACCAGCAGGTCGTCGACCGTCTTAAGGTCAAATGGGAAACCGCGCGCAAACGGGTGCCCGAGGCACTTTTGCGCAAGGCCAAGTCGCACAGCGAGATCGGCGTCATCGCCTTCGGCTCTTCGCACGGCGCAACCGGCGAGGCCATCGACCAGCTGGCACGCGACGGCGTGCATGTCGACTATCTGCGCCTGCGCGCCTTTCCGTTCGGCGACGAGGTGCAGGCCTTTCTCGACAGCCACCGGAGCGTTTTTGTGATCGAGCAGAATCGAGACGCACAGCTGCGCGGCCTGCTGTTGCTGGAATTGCGGGTCGAACAGGCGAAACTGGTATCGATCCTTCACTACAATGGCTTGCCGGTTCCATCGGACCTGATCTACGACCGGATTAACAGCCACCTGAAACGCGAGGCCGTAGCATGAGTTTCATCGCCAAACCCAAGGTCAGCTGGTCGGGCCAGAAACGAAACAATCTCGGGCTGACGCTAAGCGATTACGAAGGCGGGCTTTCGACGCTTTGCGCCGGTTGCGGCCACGATTCGATCACGGCCGCGCTGGTCCAGGCATTTTGGGAGCTGGCGCTGAGTCCCGAACAGGTCATCAAGCTGTCGGGCATCGGCTGCTCGTCGAAGACGCCGGCCTATTTCCTGTCCGGCTCGCACGGCTTCAATTCGGTTCACGGCCGCATGCCGTCGGTTGCCACCGGCGCGCACGCCGCACGCCGCGACCTGATCGCGGTCGGCATTTCCGGCGACGGCGATTCGCTTTCGATCGGCTTCGGACAGTTCGCACACGCCGTTCGCCGAAACCTGAACGTGCTCTATCTGATTGAAAACAATGGCGTCTACGGCCTGACAAAAGGCCAGTTTTCGGCCTCGGCCGACCCCGGAAGCAAAACCAAAAAGGGCGCCGAAAACCAGAACCAGGCGATCGACCCGATCGCCACGGCGATCACGCTCGGCGGCAGTTTCGCGGCGCGCTCGTTTTCGGGCGACAAAAAACAGCTCGTGCCGTTGATCAAGGCCGGACTCATGCACCCGGGCTGCGCCGTCATCGATGTGATCTCACCATGCGTGACCTTCAACGACCACGAGGGCTCAACCAAGTCATACGCCTGGACGCGTGAGCATCTGCATGCGGCCGTGGAGGCCGATTACATCGCACCATCGGCCGAAATTCAAGTCGACTACAGCGATGGCGAGGCCGCCGACGTCCGGCTGCACGACGGCTCGACCATCCGGCTCAAGAAGATCGATCCGGGCTACGATCCCTCCAACCGCGCTCGCGCACTCGAGTTTCTCGAAGACCACCGGGCCCGCCGGGAGGTCGTTACCGGTCTGCTCTATCTAAACAAAGAGTTGCCGACCTTCCATGAAATCGCCGGCACGGCCAAGCAAGCTCTGACCGCGTTTGAATTTGAGCAACTCAGCCCGGGTGCCGAGGCGCTGGTCGAACTGCAAAAAGGCCTGCGCTAACCCATCGTATTGACCACCCATGCGACTGCGAGGCTGCCAGGTCCCGCATCTGCAGCGCTTTGCCCGGTCGCGCATCTTCAGCGTACTGACGAGGACACCTGCGATGCGCTCGGTCGCCCAACACCCTATCTACGGGACCTGGCAACTCCTCGCGACGAGCCGGTGGTGAACATGGCGGGCGAAAGCGGCGGGACATGGCGATCGAGGATTTTTGCACGGCTTCGGGTATCATCAGGTGCTTCGCCTCAAGTGGCTCCAAATGCGTTCTGAACCTCGTCTGACCGATCATTACACGCTTTATGGTGCGGAGTTCTCGCTGTATTCGGGCAAGCTGCGGTCGTACCTGCGCAAAAAAGGCATTCCGTTCGTCGAAAAATCGCCCTCGGTGCTGACCTATAAGCGCTTCATCGAGCCACGCACCGGGGTTCGTTTCATTCCGGTGCTGCACACTCCAGACGACCAGGTGCTGCAGGACACCACGGCCATCATCGACGCGCTAGAGCCCGATTTTCCCGAATTCCCGGTGTACCCCGACGGGTCGCCCAACCTGCCCTTTATCTACGACGAATTCGGACAGATGGCCTTTCCGTGGCTACCGCAGTTCATGCAGCGCAGCCTGGGTAAGAGACTTGGCAAGCGCTTCGCCGGTTATCTCCCGAAATTGGGCATCACGCCAAAATCCGAAGCCGCCATTGAGCACTCGTGGCTCGGCCTGCAACGCGATCTTGACGCACATTTCGAGCGCCACGATTACTTGTTTGGCGGGCGCCCGTCGATTGGCGATTTTGGCCTCATCGGGCCGCTTTACGCTCATCTTTATCGCGACCCCTACCCGGGCCGATTGATGCGCGAACAGGCGCCACATTTGACGGCCTGGGTCGAACGGATGCAGTCGCCGGAGCCCGCGAGCGGTCATTTCCTGGCCGACGATGAGATTCCCGAAACCATCTGGCCGCTGCTGGAGAGGATGCGGCGCGAACAGGTGCCGGTGCTGATCGACACCCAGCGCCGGCTGGCCGAATGGCACGCTGAGAACGCAAAAAAAACGACAATTCCCCGCATCATTGGGGAACACCGCTTCGAAATCGAGGGTCAAAGCCATCGACGCGCGGTTCTTCCGCATAGCCTCTGGCGTTGGCAGCGCTGTTCCGACTACCTGAACGGCCTGCCCGACGGCAGGCAGCCGGCCCGCGACCTGGCCTGGCGCCTGAACTTGTACCGGATACTGACCGAGCCGCCCGCCGCGCGCGTGGCGCGCGAAAACAACCGCTTCATCATCGATGCTTGATATGATTAAGCGGCAGGTTAACCTTGCAATGAGACTCTTCTAAAAGGAATTGGCATGAACGAAAGAACACGAAGTGCAACCCTCGGCCAAACCGGTGCGGCGTCGCGCGAAATAGACAGCGATGCTCGGCGTGTACTGCGAAACACCTGGAATCTGCTGGCGCTGACGCTGCTGTTCTCGGCAGGCACGGCGTTGCTTTCGATGGCGAACAACTGGCCGCACCCGGGAATCGTGGTCACTTTGATCGGCTATTTTGGTCTGCTGTTCCTGACCATGTACCTGCGCAACTCGGTCTGGGGTCTGTTTAGCGTCTTCGCGCTGACCGGCTTCATGGGGCTAACGCTGGGACCCATCATCAGCATGTACATGGGCGCGTTCAGCAACGGTCACCAGCTCGTCATTACCGCAATGGGCGCGACCGGTGTTGCATTCGTCGGTCTGTCTGCCTTCGCCATGACGACCAAGAAAGATTTCAGCTTCATGGGTTCGTTCCTGTTCGCGGGCATTCTGGTCGCTTTTCTGGCCGGACTGGCCTCGATCTTTTTTAACCTCAGCGCCCTCGGGCTGGTCGTCTCGGCCATGTTTTCGGTCCTGATGTGCGGCCTGATCGTTTACCAGACCCAGCAGATTGTCCAGGGTGGCGAGCGCAATTACATCATGGCCACCGTCACGCTGTTCGTATCGATCTACAATTTGTTCACCAGCCTGTTGCACCTGCTCGGTTTCTTCTTCGGCGAGGACTAAGCTTTAAGCGTCCGCCCGACCCGCTTGCGGGTTGCAGCGACCGCTATAG
>JAIVHD010000185.1 GCA_020201235.1 Lysobacteraceae bacterium | reverse complement strand
GCCCTGCGCGGCGGCCTTTACGACGAACTGCGGATCTCCGGCAGCACGGTCTGCTGGCGGCTTGGCAGACTTGATACGCTGGCTTTTTGGCGCAGGCAGCCGACCGGCCTGCACAACGCGCAGGCTGAAACACAGACCGGTTCGGCTGCATGATTCGCACCGTCCAGGTCAGGCGACGACCGGAAAACGGCCACGCGGCCGGCTGTTCAAGCACCATCGTTGCGCGCCTGTTAGGCGCACGCGGGGCACCCAAGTCGCCGGATTACTCGCTGCGGGAACTGACCCGACCAACGCTGGGTGGGCTGGAAACGGCCAGCCGAATCCTGGCCGATGCCATCGAGCGCGACAAGACCATCCTGATCGTCGGCGATTTCGATGCCGACGGCGCGACCGGCACGGCCCTGGCGGTCCGCGGACTCCGTGGCCTGGGGGCGCGCAACGTGCAGTGGCGAATGCCCGACCGGGTCAGGCACGGGTATGGGCTTGGCCCGAAACTGGCCGAGGAATGCCTGGTGCTCAAGCCCGACGTCCTGGTCACGGTCGACCAGGGTATCAGCTCGCATGCCGGCATCGAGCGCGTGCGCGCCGCCGGCGTCGAGGTGATCGTTACCGACCATCACCTGCCCGGGCTGCGGCTGCCCGATGCCAGCGCCATCGTTAACCCCAACTGTCCCGGCGACCCGTACCCGTCACGCCACCTGGCCGGTGTCGGCGTGATGTTCTACGTGCTGGCCGCCCTGCGCGGCGAACTCAGGCGGCGCGGCCGATCGACCAATTTTCGGCTCGATGCCTTGCTCGACCTGGTCGCGCTCGGCACCGTGGCCGACCTGGTGCAGCTCGATGAGAACAATCGCCGCATGGTCTACCAGGGACTCAAGCGAATTCGGGCGCACCGCTGCGCGCCGGGCATCGTCGCGCTGCTCGAAGTGGCCGGCCGCAACCTCAGTCACATCACGGCCGCCGATCTTGGCTTTATCGCCGGGCCGCGGCTCAACGCCGCCGGTCGCCTCGACGACATCTCGGTCGGCATCCGCTGCCTGCTGGCCGACGACGCCGATACGGCCATGCAGCTGGCCGGCGAGCTCGACCGCTTCAACCGTGAACGCCAGAGCCTGCAGGCCGAGATGACCGAAAAGGCGATCGAACTGGCCGACGCCGTCACAGCAAAGCTGGAACGCATGCCCGGCGGCTTGTGCCTGTATGCACCCGACTGGCATCCGGGCGTGGTCGGCCTGGTGGCCTCGCGCATCTGTGAAAAAACCCAGCGCCCGGTCGTTGCATTCGCGGACCAGCCGCGGCTGAGTGCTTTTCAGCAAGCATTTGACGAACACGTGGCGCGTTTCAAATACCCGGCCGACGAAGTCCTGAGCGACGGCGAACTGCCGGCCCGGGAACTGACCCTCGAAACCGCCCTGGCCATCAGCGACGCCGGTCCGTGGGGACAGGGCTGGGAAGAACCGCTGTTCGACGGCAGATTCACGGTGCTCGATCGCCGCGTGGTCGGCGGCAGCCACCTCAAGCTCAGCCTCGAAGCGCATGGCGGCGGACCCGTCATCGAGGCCATCGCCTTTCGGGCCGGCGATCTTTGCCACCAGGAAATCACGAGCCCGCTGCACGTCACCTACCGGCTCGAGATCAACCGCTGGCGCGGCAACACCACGCCCCAGCTCAACATCCAGCACTTGGTCGAGGCCATTACCAGCTCATAGGATGCCCCAATTCGAAGCTGTTCGCGTCCAAACGACGAACAAAGCGGCTTTCATCTGCCCGCTGCCGGGATTGTCGGCGTGCGAAAATATCGCATCATGGCTGATTGTCGATTCGTTACCGAATACCCGCCGCTGGTGCGGCACCGTGAGGAGCTGCGGGCCGCAGCAACGGCCCGGGGCCGTCGCTTGCGCGTCGCGGTTCCGGTGCTGCTGGGGCTGGCTGCCGGCGCATTTCTGCTGAGCCCGCCGTTTGGCCTGTTCGTTGCCGCCATCGCAAGCGCGGTGGTGTTTTTTATTGCCTTGCCCGGCGGCAGTTCGGTTGATGCCGGCGCGCTGGCCGGCATCGAAGGCGAAGTGGCCGTGCTCGAGCGCCTTCAATCTTTACCCGACGACCACGTCGTGTTCAACCGGGTCAAGTTGCCCGACCCGCAGCTGCCCAACGGGTCGCGCGAACTCGACTTCATCGTGCTGAGTCCCGCCGGCCTTTGGGTCATTGAGGTCAAGAACACGCCTGGCTACGTCTACGTGCAACCCGACCAGCGCCAATGGCCGCTGGCACGTCGGGCGGGCTGCGGCAGCCGCCCGGGCTGGAATGCGCTGGAAAACCCGATCGATCAGGTCAACGCCCAGGTCCAGGCGCTGCGGCGCTGGCTGTTGCAGCACTCGATCGCGATCGAGCCAAAGGGCCTGATTTGCTTGTCCCACCCGGAGGTTGCGGTCGAAAATGGACTGAGTTCGCCGGTTCCGGTACTGGTGCGCGACCAGATCGTCGAGCACATCCAGGCGCGTCCGGCAATGACGCAGCCGGCCGGTCTGATCGATACTCTTGCCGCGATCATGCCAAGTGGACGCAAGGTCGTTGCCGGTTCTTGATGCACCGCTGTGCCTGGATTCCGAATATCACAGGCTCCTGGACGCAGCACACGCGCCGGTGCGATACATTAGGGGCAGACTTCTCCAATTGGCCCGTCACGATGTCCCTGATCACCATTGCCAAGCTGCACGATGTATCGCTCGCCCAAGTGGTGCGCATGAAGTTCGAATCCGAGGACATCCCGGTCCATCTCGGTTCGGAAGGTTTTGCCACACTGTTCGGTGTGCAGAGCAGCTATAGCGCGATTCGAGTCCAGGTTCCCGATGCTTTCGAAGAGCGCGCACGTCGTCTTTACGCTGAATTGATGGCCGTGCTCGACCAGCCGGTCTGAATCCGGCTTATTTACCATTCCTCCTGCGAAACACCCCAGCTCCAGCGCCTGACGGCGTATCGCGACGCAGGGGTGATGAATAAGCCGGACTGAGTCGGCCGGCACCCGAGCAGGCGAATGCCGGGCTTCAGGCCTGTTTGGGTTTTGAGCGGGCGCGCGGATGGCTGCGGTCGTAGACCTCTGCCAGGTGCTGGAAATCCAGGTGGGTGTAGATCTGGGTGGTCGACAGGTTGGCGTGGCCGAGCAATTCCTGGACTGCGCGCAAGTCGCCGCAGGACTCAAGGATGTGCGACGCAAATGAATGCCGCAGCTGATGCGGATGGACATGCTGATCGATGCCTTGCGAGCGTGCGCGCTGCGCGATGCGCTTTTGAATGGCGCGGACTCCCAGCGGCTTGCCGCGGCCTGTGGTCAGGATCTTCTGTTGTTCGGGTCCGGCGATTGAGACATGGATGCTGCGCCATTGCCGAAGCGCGGCGACCGCGTGCCGTCCGACCGGGACGATGCGTTCCTTGTCGCCCTTGCCGATCACGCGCAGCAGGCCCTGGTCCATGTCGAGCCGGCTCCAGCGTGCATCGGCCAACTCGCTGACGCGCAGGCCCGACGAATAGCACAACTCAAGCATGGCGCGATCCCGGATATCGAGGACATCGTCG
>JAIVHD010000238.1 GCA_020201235.1 Lysobacteraceae bacterium | reverse complement strand
CAGTTGGGCCAATGTATGGGCCGGCTTGATGCCGAATTCATGGTCGATCCTGTTCGGCGCGCCGGTCACCGACAGCACGACCGGCCGGTCGTGTTGCCAGCCGTGAACCTTCAGATAATTGGCGACCGAGGCCAGCGCGTCGGGCAGCGATCGCCACAGGTCGCGCGATCCGGAGTCATCGAAATCGACCGCGTAGGCGCGGTAGCTTGAGGGAATGAACTGGCCCAAACCCATCGCGCCGGCATACGAGCCCTTGACTTCGTCAAGCGGCAGCTGTTCCTCGGCACTGAGGCGAAAAAAGTGGGCCAGTTCGCTGGAGAAGAATTCGGACCGCTTCGGATAATAAAAGCCCAGCGTAACCAGCGCATCGAGAACACGGTAGTTGCCGGTAATCATGCCGTAGTTGGTTTCGACGCCAACGATGGCGAGAATGTATTCGGCCGGGACCCCGAATTCAGTGGCAACGCGCTCGACCAGCGTACGGTTCGCACGCCAGAATTCGATGCCACCGTCGATGCGCGGCTGGCGAATGAAAATTTTACGGTATTGGTGCCACGGCTTGGCCTCGGCCGGCCGTGTAATGGCGTCAATAATGGACTGCTGGTAATGTGCCCCGGCCAGCGTCGCTCGAACGTGTTCGGCGTCGAGACTGTGCTCGGTCACCACCCGATCGATGAATTCGTCGAGCCCGGGGTGACTCTGGGCGATCGACACAAGCGGCCACAGGCATGCAACAGCGGAAAGGAGAAGCCCTGTTCGAAGAAACCGTTTCATTGCATGTCATCCAGTGGGTTAAAAGTCAGACCGCGTTGGCCGATAAACGATCCGGGTTCAATCCTTCATCATCTTGCGGCGGCTGTACAGGCTCATGATGATACCGAAACCGGCCAGCAGCGTTGCCGCCGATGTGCCGCCGTAACTAACCAGTGGAAGCGGTACGCCGACGACCGGCATCACGCCGCTGACCATGCCCGCATTGACCAGCAGGTAGACAAAAAACAAGAACACCAGACTTGCGCCAAGCATCCGGCCGAACAGGTCACGTGCCTGCGATGCCAGGTAGGCACCGCGTAACAGAATCAGCGCGTACAGCAGCATCAGGATGGCAACGCCGATAAAGCCGAATTCCTCCGACAGCACTGCCAGGATGAAATCGGTGTGCGGTTCGGGCAGGAATTCCAGCCGCGACTGGCTTCCGTCGAGCCAGCCGCGTCCGTTCAGCCCGCCGGTGCCGACCGCAATTTTAGACTGAATGATGTTCCAGCCCTGGCCCAGTGGATCGGATTCGGGGTTCAGGAATGTCAGCACGCGATTGCGCTGGTAGTCGTGCAGTACGTGCCACATCAGCGGCGCGGCTGCAAGTGTGAGACTGAGGCCCAACAGCATCCAGCGCCAGCGGATGCCGGAAAGGAACAGCACCATGGCGCCGCCGGACGTGACCAGCAGCGATGTGCCCAGGTCAGGCTGGGCCGCGATCAACAGGGCTGGAAGGATGATCAGTCCGAGGCAGACCAGGCTGTTGCTAAAGCCGGGCGGCAGCGGTTTTTTGTGCAACCAGGAGGCCAGCATCAGCGGCACGCCGATTTTCATGAGCTCCGAGGGTTGAAACCGGAAAAAGCCCAGATCAAGCCAGCGACTGGCACCCCGGCCGACGCCCAGAAACAGTGCTGCAACCAGCATGCTGACGCCGGCGAGGAAGATCCACGGTGCCCAGCGGCGATACCAGGTCGGCGGGATCTGGCTGGCCACAACCATCAGCACGATACCGATCCCCAGCCGTATTGCCTGGCGTCCGACCATATTCATGTTGGCACCGCTGGCACTGTAGAGCACAAACAGACCGGCACCCATCAGCAGCATCAGCAGCCCGAACAGCAGCGGGTCCAGCCGAAACGGCTGGGCCCGGAATTCGTGTACCAGCCAGCGCGCGTTCACCAGCCGTTCTCCAGCGCCGCGGCCAGCACTTGCGCGGCCACCGGCGCGGCCACCGACGAGCCGCCGCCACCGTGTTCGGCGACCACGGCGATCGCGATGCGCGGGTCATCGATGGGGGCAAATCCAATAAACAGGGCGTGGTTGCGCAAAAACCAGGGCAAGTCGTCGCTTTCGATTTGGGTGTCGTCCTGGGGCCGGCCAAAAACCTGCGAGGTACCGGTTTTGCCGCCGATCTCCACCGGCAGGCCGGCGGCGATCGCGCGCGCGGTGCCGCGCGAGCCGTGAACGACCGCACGCAGACCGGCAAAAACCGCCTCCCAGTGATCGGCATCGTGGACCACGGCGCGTGCCGGCTTCTGCAGTTCCACCAGGCGCGGCGGCGCCGCCAAGCCATGCCCGGCAAGTTCTGCGGCAGCGTAGGCCAGTTGTAGCGGGGTGACGACGATAAAGCCCTGACCGATGCCTGTAATGACGGTTTCGCCGGGGAACCAGGCCTGGTTGAGTGTGCGCCGCTTCCAACTGCGGCCTGGCAGGACGCCGTCAAATTCACCAGGCAGGTCGATGCCGGTGGGCTGGCCGAATCCGAACAGTGCCAGCTCGCGTGAAATTCGATCGATGCCGAGGTTGCTCGCCAAGTCGTAAAAATAAATGTTGACCGATTGCTCGAGGGCGCTTTCGAGATCGACCCAGCCGTGCCCGCCGGCGCGCCAGTCGCGGTATTCGCGCGAGTGTCCAGGCAAGCGGTAGCGGCCGCTTGAGAAAATACGGGTTTCGGGGGTTATTTTTTCGGCCTCGAGACCGGCCAGCGCAATAAACGGTTTGATCGTCGAGCCGGGCTCGTAGCCGCCGGACAGGAAGCGGTTGAACAGAGGCCGGTAGGGCGAATCGAGCAGCGCGCGGTAATCGTCGTGGCCGATGCCGTTGACGAACAAGTTGGGATCGAAACCCGGCTTGCTGACCAGCGCCAGCACCTCGCCGGTCTGGATGTCCTGGGCTACGACCGCGCCCGGATGATTGCCAAGTGCCTCCAGCGCCGTGAGTTGCAGGCCGAGATCGAGCGTCAGTTGCAGGTCCCGGCCGGGTTTCGGGTCACTGCGTTGCAGCACCCGAACCATTCGGCCCTGGGCATTGGTTTCGACGCGTTCGAACCCGGCTGTGCCGTGCAGAACGCCCTCGTAATGGCGTTCGATGCCGGTTTTGCCGGTGTGCGAGGTGGCCCGGTAGTTGTCGCGGTTTAGTCGCTTCAGGTCGCTTTCGTCGAGTCTTGCGACGTATCCGACCACGTGCGAAAGTGCCGATCCGTGCGGATAGTGTCGAATTAGATAGGGTTCGATTTCGAGGCCATCGAGGAGATGCCGGTCAGTGGCCAGTCGGGCGACCTCGCGGTCGTCCAGGCTGCTCTTGATGGTGACCGGCTGAAAGCGCCGGTTGCGCAGCAATTCGAGCTCGAAGCGCTCGCGCTGCTGGTCGGTTAGACCGATCATGCGCTCGACGTCATCCAGAGCCTGGTCGATATCGGCGACGCGCTCGGGCACCATGATCAGTCGGTAGGCTGGCTGGTTTTCGGCCAGGATCCGATGATGCCGGTCGACGATCAGCCCCCGGTTGGGCGCGATCGCGCGCAGTTTGACCCGGTTGGTCTCGGCGCGCGCGGCGTAGGTGTCATGATCGCCGAGCTGCAGTTGACCGAAGCGCGTCAGCAGGGCCAACAATGCAATCAGCATCACTGCGATCATTTGCCAGATCCGGCGCTCGACCGTCAGGCGGGCCTGCCGGTCGTTTGCCGGCCAGCGATGGTGTGAGGAGATCACCGGCTGGTGCGCCAACGAATGGCGTCGAGCATCAGAAACAACCAGGGCCAGATCAGCATGCCGATCAGCGGCGGCAGCCACCACGACCAGTCTGGCCAGCCGCGCTGCAACAGCCCAATGATCCACAGTTGGACAATTCGTTCGTTGAACAGCAGCGCGCCGACCGCCAGTGCCTGCTGCCACGGCGGAAAGAAGCGGATGCGGTTGCGATAGCGTGCGACCAGGAAGTTGATGATGATCAGTCCAAGCGCGTGTTGGCCCAGCAGCGAGCCCGTCATAAGATCGAGCACGATCCCGAGCACAAATGCATGCCCGAGGCCGTGTAGAGAGCCGGATTCAATGTGCCAGTAGATCAGGATCAGCGCAACCCAGTGCGGCCGCCATGCGGCCACCACATCGGGCAGCGGAAAGATACTGAGCAACAGGGCCAGGATCAGCGACAGGGGCAGGGCCGGCGATCGTGTCTGTTTCATGGCGAGTCGCCCGCTTCGGGAGATTGCTCGGAGGATGGCGGCCGGGTCTGCTCCGAATGCTCGTCTGCAACTTTGGTCGGTTCGGGCTCGAGCTCGGGCTCGCCAGGCGTCTGGATGATCAAAACGATTCGATTGCGGTCCATATTGGACAGCGTCCTGACGCGCGCCGTTGCGAAAGCGCGCCCCGGCGTGCGCTCGATGGAATGGACCCGACCGACCGGCAGACCCGACGGAAAGCGGCCGCCGAGCCCGGATGTCACCACCAGGTCGTTCTCATTGATGCGGGTGTTCATCGGCAGATCATTGAGCCGCAACTCGTCCAGCGATCCACTGCCATAGGCGATGGTGCGCTCGCCTTGCGGCAGGATCTGCACCGGCAGTGCATGGTCCGGATCCGAAATCAAAATCACCCGCGACAGCTTGCCGAGCACCTGGTCGACCTGGCCGATCAGGCCAAGATCGTCCATCACCGGCATGCCGATCAGGATGCCGTCGCGCTGGCCACGCCTGACCATGATGCGATGGGCGAACGGATCGAGATCAATGCTCGCAAGCTCGGCTGGAATAAAGCGATAGACGGTTCGGCGGGTGGCCCCGAGCAAATCCCGCAGGCCGGCGTTTTCTTCGCGCAGGTCAAGGCTTCGGCTGACCTCGGCGCGGGTTTGCATCAGATCGAGTTCAAGTTTGGCCACACGGTCCAGCAACTGCTGGCGCGCGGTCATGTTGCGGGTCAGCCGGCGGATGCTGGCTAAAGGCAGGTCGACAGCCAGAAACAAGGGCTCGATGACGCTGGCTGCCGCGTGCTGGATGCGATCAACATACTGCCCGCGAGAATCAAGCGCCATCAGTGTGATGGCCACCAGTGCGTAAAAAATCAGTCGCGCGGTGCCGTCGGCCGCGCCCAGCAGGGCATTCCTGTCGCGCGGGCGCAAGCCGGCCACTAGCCCGAACACTCCATGAATTCGCGCGATGATCGCGCAGGATCGTGCGCGATCCCCGTGTGCGTGCACACAGCATGGCACGCTCGGCCGGTGAGGGTTGCGTCGCTGCCAGCAACCGCAACCTCGGGCCGCGACTGTATAAAAGTTCGTCTACGCAGAGAAGGCTGGATCGAAAGCTTGAACGGGTCGCCGCACGCGCGCCGCGAGCGGGCTTGCGCTTGCGGGAAGTGGCAACGGCCATTGCGGTGCTTGCGCGTCTTGCCCATAACGCTTGTGCAGCGGCTGACAGGCACCGAGCTATCCGCGGGGCAAACGAGTCGGAACGAATGCCATGCCCGGGTTTGGATGAAGTGGCCGGGCTGCTGCGGCCCCGATGCGCGCTGCGCGAGCTGCGGTCACTGGCCGCGCCCGCGGCACTGCATTTGACCCCGACGGCCCAAGGCCCGCCACCGCTCGGGCCGTCGGCCCGCTCGCAGCTGCAGGGTCATGAATCCTCCGGGCCAGGTGCATGGTCGAATCAGTTGGGGAAGAAAATATCGCTGCGGCTTTCGTCCATCATCTCGAGCGCACGGCCGCCGCCGCGGGCGACACAGGTCAGTGGGTCCTCGGCGATGATCACCGGCAAGCCAGTTTCTTCCATCAGCAGCTTGTCGAGCTGCTTGAGCAGGGCTCCGCCACCGGTCAGCACGATGCCGGTCTCGGCAACGTCGGCGCACAACTCCGGCGGGGTCTGCTCCAGCGCGTTCTTGACGGCGGCGGTGATGTTGGAAAGCGGCTCCGACAGTGCCTCGAGAATTTCGTTGGAGTTCAGCGTGACCATTTTCGGCACGCCCTCGGCCAGGTTGCGGCCGGAAACTTCCATCTCGCGCGTCTCCTTCAACGGATAGGCGCAACCGATTTCGAGCTTGATCCGCTCGGCCGTGGCTTCTCCGATGAGCGTGCCGTAGGAGCGCCGAACGTAGTTGGTGATGGCCTCGTCGAAGTGATCGCCGCCAACCCGTACCGAGGCCGAATAGACGATCCCATTGAGCGACAAAACTGCAACCTCCGAGGTGCCGCCACCGATGTCGAGCACCATCGAGCCGCGTGCCTCGTGAATTGGGATTCCGGCACCGATCGCGGCGGCCATCGGCTCCTCGATCAGGAACACCTCGCGTGCGCCTGCGCCCTCGGCCGACTCCTTGATCGCGCGTCGTTCGACTTGGGTCGAAGAGCAGGGCACGCAGACCAGCACACGCGGACTCGGTCGGAGAAAGCGAGCTGAATGTACCTTCTTGATAAAGTGTTGAAGCATGCGCTCGGTGATGTCGAAATCGGCGATCACGCCGTCTTTCATCGGCCGGATGGTGCGGATGTTCCCGGGAGTCCTTCCGAGCATGCGCTTGGCTTCGATGCCCACTGAGGCGACCGTTTGCGGCCCGCCCGGGCCGCGATCCATGCGCACCGCCACGACCGAGGGCTCGTTGAGCACGATCCCTTGTCCGCGGACAAAAATCAGCGTATTCGCAGTGCCCAGGTCAATGGACAAGTCGTTCGAAAAAAGACCACGCAATCGTTTAAACATTGACGATTCAGAAACCGAAGTGTTGGGGGTTGAGGAGCCTGCCGACAAACGGTCACCGTCTGCCGGCTGGATCGAAAGCCTGTTGAATCCGCGCAGTGACCATCGTTTGGAAAGTCGCCGTGACAATTGTTGCGGCAATCGCTACCACGTCCGCAACAATCGGTACATCAATCGTAGCGATAAACAAATGCATGAAAGTGAAATTTCGGTTCATTCGGGGTCAACAGGAATGCAGATCGAACATTCGCGAACCACCTGATTCCGACGACCTTGCATTTTTACGTGCAGAACAGCTTCGATTCGGGTGGTTTGTTATTTTCGCGGCTCTAGTGTAGTACAAACTTCCAAGAATGCAGGGGTTTTGCTTCCGGTCGCGGCATTGCCGGTCGTTGATCTTGACAAGTCGTGATCCCATTCACTTGTCTGGCGAGGTTTAGTGAGATCGCGCTCAGATCGCCTTATTTACCACCCCACCGACTGCGCCACCGCCAAACCCCGCGTCTGCTGCGTTTTGCTCGGTCACGCATCCTCACGCTGCCGTTATCCTACAGCCGTGCGACGACGCTTGCGTTGCGTATCGTCGCGAAACACCCCAGCCACGGCACGGTGCGGCACCGCGTGACGGCGGGGTGGGAATCAGCCGGGCTCAGGCCCAGAGCAGTCGCCAGACCACCCATGTCATCGAAAATGCCGTTAGAAAAACCAGTCCGGCCCATGCCGTCGCGGTTAGCAGCGGGCCCGGTCGCGCCTCTACCGGGGTGTGTTGGCCGGTCAACAGTTTCAGATTGAGCCAGGCCAGAACCGGTGCCGACAAGAAAGATACCGTTGTCGTGAAGTCGATCAGCAATGTAAATTGCCCGCCGAACAGGACGATCACGACCATCGCGCCGGCCATCGCCAGCAGCATCCCGGCAAGATAGCGGGCGCGGTGGCCTTTAGCCGGGTCGCCGGTCGGAACCGGCCCGGAGGCCCGATCGCGCATTTCCAGCAGCGCGCGCAACACTCGAGGATAGGCATCGGCGACCGTCAGGGTGGTCGAAAACATCGCCGCGAGCGCGGCAATTGCGATCAGCGGGCGCGCCCAGCCTCCTAATGCGGCGGCGTACAGATCGGCCAGCTGGCTCGAGAAACCAATTGCCGAACCTGAAAATTGCTGACCGCTGTCATACATGACCAGGGCCCCCAGCAGCAGAAAGGCGACTGCCAGCAGCGTGGCACCGATGTAGCCGATCCGAAAATCGATGCTCGCGTGCCGGACACTCGGTCGATGACCGGTTTCCCGGGCTCGTTCCAGGGTCCAAAGCGAATGCCAGGCAGCGGCATCCAGCGGGATTGGCATCCAGCCCAGCAACGCCAGCACGAAGGCCAGGCTAGCACCCGACAGCAGCCCCGGATGATGCCAGTCGATCGCCAGGCGCGACCAGTCCGGCTCGTTGCCGGCCGCCAGGCTGACGGCCAGAAGCGTTGCCAGCGACAGCAACGCCATGATGGCCTTCATCAACAGGTCCAGGCCGCGATAATGGCCGACCGTCAAAATCGCCGCGCAGACCAAGAGAACCAGCAGTGAAAGTGCGCCGTTGGATAACCCGAGACCAAATACCATGCCGGTCAGGCCGGCCGTGACCAGCGTTACCGAAGCCAGCACGATAAAAAGGGTCGCCACGGTCAGAAACACGAACATGCCCAGCGCCCAGCGCCCGATGCGCCGATAGCCGGCGATCATGTGTTCGCCGGTCGCTGCCGCATAGCGCGGGCCAAACTCCAGAAACGGATACTTCAGAACGCATCCAATGACCACCAGCGCGAGCAGCGCAA
>JAIVHD010000012.1 GCA_020201235.1 Lysobacteraceae bacterium | reverse complement strand
CCGGCGAGGGTACCGATGCTGCACTGCTGCGCGCCGCTCTGGCCGCGGTACTTTCCGACGAGGGTCATTACGAATCGCTGCGCGAAACGCTGAATCGGCTCGCTGATGATTACCTGGAAGATCGATGACATCCTCGGCCGCGTCAAGCAGGCTGCAGTGGCGCTGGCTGGAGTCGGCATCGCCGAAGCGTACGCACAACGGCAGCTGCCAGCGCTGGTCGCGGTCTGCCTGGGAGCCCAGCGGCAGATAGCGGCTTTGCGCCACGCGCAGCGTCGGGCGCTCGGCGTTACAGCTCAATTTAACCGAAATCAACGGCACACCGGGCTGGAACAGAAAGCTGGAAAACGCCTCGACCAGCTCCGGACGGCCCGAACCTTCGGCCAGCGAAGCGAGAAAATCCTGGTAATCAGCGACGCCGTTTTCAAAGCGCCGCATGTGCAGCCGGACACCGTCGCGAAACGCCTGCTCGCCGATCCAGCCCTCGAACATCGAAAGCACCGCGCCGCCCTTGGAATAGGTGATGCCGTCGAAGGCGTTGGCGATGTCGTGGTTGGATTCGACCGGTTGGCGCACCTGGCGCGTGCTCTCCAGCGAATCGGCACTCATGACGCCGATCGCGCGGCCCAGGATCTGGTGCTCGAACCCGAGATCGGGAAACGCTTCGTGCGCGGCCTTGGCAGCCATCCAGGTCGCGAACGATTCGTTGAGCCAGATATCGTCCCACCACCGGGGCGTGACCAGGTTGCCGAACCACTGGTGGGCCAGTTCGTGGCCGTGCACCGAGGCGTACTTGCCGGCCGCAGCCACGCCCCGAAGCGGCAGCGGCCAGTCGCGGATCGCGTTTGGCGGCACCGGCTGCCACTCGACCAGGTCCAGCGGACCGACGGCAAATGCGATCAGGTAGGTGGGCAGCGGCGGCGTAACCGCGTAACTGCGCCGCACCAGACCATTGCCGGCTGGGCTGGAAGCGATTTCGGGCATTGCCGTAATGACCACATCATCGGCCGCTGCGGTCACGTGAATTTCGAACGGTGTCTTGAAGGCTGGCTCGTCAAAGCCCGGAAACGCCAGTCGCGCCGAGGTCGCCTCAAACTGCGTAAAAGCATAGGCTCGGTTTTCCTCGACTACCTTGTATAAGCCCTCCAGCGATGGGTTGAATGGTGCATCGTATTCAAGATGCAGCGACGCCGGCCCGGATTTTGGTGTGGCCACCAGATCCAGCCGGGCAACGCCGGTATCGTCGACCTGGCGGTATTCGGCATCGATTCGGGTGCCGCCCTGCTCCAGCCAGACCTCGGCCACGTCCAAGCCGTTTCCGTGCAGAAACATCAACCGATGCGGGCGCCGAATATCAACAACGATCTCGACCTTGCCCTCAAACCGGTCGCGCTCGGGCAGAATTTTCAAGTCCAGCACATAGCGGCTTGGAACGACCGCATCGTCGAGCACACCGACCGGCATTTCCGGCTCGGGCATCAGCGTCTGCCGGGCAGGCTCGCCGGGCGCGCTCGCGTTGTTTTCCAATGCAAGGTCTTGCGCCACACCGGACGTGCCGGAAGGCTGGCAACCTGCAACAACTGCGGCAAGCAACAGCATCAAGCTCATTCGAATCATCATTCCTGGGTTCTCCGGATCGAAGTCAATTCTGGCCGGTTGCACCGGCATTGCGAGAAAGCGCGGCCCGGCGCAGCAGCCAGCCAAGCCCCAGCAGGCCGACCAGTGCCAAATAAGCGGCGGCCACCAGCATGACGTTAAGGCCCATGCCAGGCCAATCGCTGCGCGTGTGACCGACCACGATAATCAAACCGACAGCCAGCGGTGCCGAAATCAGATTAATGGTATCGATGATGCGCAGCCAGCGCGGCAGACCACCCGGCGCCGAGTACCAATACAGCCACATCATGAACAGCGTCACTGGCGCGGTCATAAAAAGATCAACCAGCATACGGGTCGTTCCAAAATAGACTCAGCGCGTTACGATAGCGCACTTTCGGGTACCGGTCGGCTGCAAATTACACCCGTTATTGAATCGCCTTCGGCCGGCATGATCCGCCACGCCTCCGTGACAAGATACGCCGGGTGCCGTGGCTGGGCGTTTCGCGACCGAGCGCACCGGAAGCGGACTCGCCCGGCTGTTGGATCACGGCGGGGTGAGAGGTGCGTGACCGAGCCGAAGGTCGCGGATGCGGGGCCTGACGGTGCCACAGACGATCGGGTGGTGAATACGGCGGGCTCGGGCTTGTGGTTCACCTCTGGCAGCTGCGCGCTGGCATCATCCGACAGGCTCCCAGCGCCGCAGCCAGCAGCGCGCCGACAAGGGTCAGGCCCACGTAGCCCAGCGCATCGCCGATGCGGCCTTGCACAACCAGTTGCCAGGTTTCAACGCCAAACAACGAGAAGGTCGTGAAGCCACCACAAAAACCGGCCATGAAGGCAGCCTGGCGCCCCACCGAAACTGGAAAGCGCCCGTCCGGGCCGGAGAGCGTCCAGAAGGCCACAATCAGAAACGAGCCGACCACATTAACGAGGAGCGTTGGCCACGGCCAGCCATCGCCCCAATGAACGATCCAGGCCACCGAAAGTACATGCCGCAAGCCACCGCCAACAGCAGCTGCCAGCGCAATCCAAAAATACACGCCGAAGCGCGGCTGGCCTTGTAGGTTCTGCATGTCAGCCGGACACGAAAGCGGCACTGCCGACGATCTGCCGGAATAGCCATACACCAACGCCCACTGCGGCAATACAGCCGGCGACCGACAGCGCCACGTAAATCACCGCCGCGCGCCACGATGTGCGCCGGGCCAGCAGCAGGGTTTCAAGGCTGAACGACGAAACTGTGGTGTAGCTGCCGAGGGCTCCGGTCACCAGCAGCAGGCTCCAGAGCGTTGTCGACGAATCCAAAAGCATTCCAAACAGCGCGCCCGCGAACAGGCAGCCGGAAACGTTGATCACCAGCGTCGCCCACGGAAAGCGCTCGCCAAGCCAGCCGGCCATGCGCCGCGAAAGCTCGAACCGGGCCAGCGCCCCGATCGCGCTACCGCCGGCGACACAGCCGAGCGCGCCCGGCGACAAGAGCTCGGACGGGCTCACGCGCCGGGCTTGACCAAAAATTCCAGCGAGGGCAGGCCTTCAATGCGGGCCTCGACGCGATCGCCCGGCACCAGCGCTGCAACGCCGGCCGGGGTGCCGGTAAACACGGCATCAAAGGGCCTGAGCGTCACCTCGCGCGATAACCGGGCGAGTAATTCTGGCACCGTCCAGATCAGATCGCCCAGCACCGCCGACTGGCGCGTGCGGCCGTTGACGGCCAGTTCAATGACACGATCCGGCTGTACACGCCACTGATCGGCACCGACGAACTCGCCAACCGGGCCGGACTGGTCAAAGCCCTTGGCCAGGGCCCAGGGCATGCCGGCGGCCTTGGCCCGCGCCTGCACATCGCGCCGGGTCAGGTCGCAGCCGACGGCATAGCCGAACACACCAGCGGCGGCCTGTTCGGGCGAAAGATCGCGACCCCCGCGTGCCAGCAGCACGACAAGCTCAACTTCATGATGCAATTCGCGGGTCTGCGGCGGATACTCGATCTCGGCCTGCTGCACCAGCGCGGCCGCCGGCTTGCTGAAAAACACCGGCTCGCAGCGTTCGGGGTCGCGCCCCATTTCGCGCGCGTGTTCAGCGTAGTTCTGGCCCACGCACCAGACATGACGTACAGCCAAGCGGCGACCGTCGAGCATGCGCAACCGGCTTGGTGCCCAGTCCGGCGACGGCATACCGCCACTCACCGGGCCAGCGGTCGTATGCCGACCGCGTCACGCAACTTGTGCATCAACGGCGTTGCAATCGCACGCGCCCGCTCGCCGCCCTGGATCAACTCGCGCTCGATTCGAGCTGGATCACGGATCAGCGCATCATAGCGCTCGCGCGGTGCGGCCAGCTCGGAATTGACCAGCTCAAACAACTGCTGCTTGACCTCGCCCCACGAGATTCCCTTGGCGAAGGCCTCGCGCATGCCGGCGCGCTGGGTCTCGCTGGCAAATGCAGCGTAGACCGAATAGACGCTGGCCTCGTCCGGGTCTTTCGGCTCGCCCGGCGGCTGCGAGTTGGTCTTGATCTTCATGATCGCCTTGCGCAGTTTTTTCTCCGGCAGCCACAACGGGATGGTGTTGTCATAGCTTTTCGACATCTTGCGCCCGTCGGTGCCAGGTAAGGTCGCGACAAACTCATCGGTGGCGGCCTCGGGCAGCACAAAATGCTCGCCGTAGCGGTGGTTGAAACGCCCGGCAATGTCGCGCGCCATCTCGAGGTGCTGTATCTGGTCTTTTCCAACCGGTACCGAATGGGCATTAAACATCAGGATGTCGGCCGCCATCAGCACCGGATAGCAAAACAGACCCATGTTGATGCCGTAATCCGGGTCCTCGCCGGCCGCTTCGTTGGCCGCCACCTGGGCCTTATAGGCATGCGAGCGGTTCATCAGCCCCTTGGCCGTCGAACAGGTCAAAAGCCAGGTCAGTTCCGGGATCTCGGGAATATCGGATTGGCGGTAAAACACCGACCTGGACGTATCCAGCCCCAGCGCCAGCCAGGTCGCCGCGATCTCCAGCGTTGATCGTTGGATCCGGTCCGGTTCAAAGCACTTGACCAGCGCATGGTAGTCGGCCAGAAAGTAGAACGAATCAAACGCCGGGTCACGGCTTGCGGCAATCGCCGGCTTGATCGCGCCGACGTAATTGCCAAGATGCGGCGTGCCGGTGGTGGTAATGCCGGTCAAAACGCGGCGGCGAGTGCTCGGGTTGGAGGTCATCGGATCGGCTTCTGGCTGCAAACCGGATATTTTACGCCCGCCGCGCGGTCCGTCGGGGTCGCCCCTGCCCTGCGAATCCGACAGGCTCCCAGCGCTCACAGGCGGTATGAAGGCGTGATGAATTCCCGACCATCTCATTCCGGAACGATCTTGATCGGCCGCATGCTATCGTCGACCGCCACCATCACCAGCTCGCCCTGGATGGCCAACTCCTGGTCGCCGGAAAGCGGATCCTCGCGCAGCATCCGAACCGTCACCGTCACGCTGGTATTGCCGGCGCGCGTGACCTCGCCGATTAACTCGACGATGCTGCCCTTGGGGATCGGCACCTTAAAATCCACCCGGTCCATCGAAACCGTCACTACCAGCCGCCGGGCAAAGCGCGTCGCGGTCAAAAACGCCACCTCGTCCATCCACTTCATTGCCGTGCCGCCGTACAGCGTGCCGATCGGGTTGGTGTCTTGCGGAAACACCAGCTTGGTAATTCGCGTGCGCGAGTGTTCGATGTGTTCCTTGACGGTCATGAGCCGTTACTCCTGAGTAAATCAGCGTTAAACCAGCCTTATTTACAACCCTTCTTTTACGAGGTGCCGCCCACTGCCATGGCTGGGGCATTTGGCGACCGAAGGCAGCGGAAGCGTACTCGCCCGGCTGGTAGATCACGGAGGGTTGAGGCTGCGTGACCGAGCAAAACGCCCCAGACGATGGGCATGATGCCACAGTCGGCGGGGCGGGTTTAATCGTGCTTTTCGACTTCCCGACCGTCGTCTCGATGCGATCCTGTATCCTGATTGGTTTAGAGTTGCTGCGATAAGGTCAAAAAGACCAGGGGATTCATGAAATCAATTCCGAGCCTGCTGTTCGGCAGTTTGCTTCTCGCGACCGGTCCGTCCATGGCACAGCCGCCGGCCGGCTTCATGCCCGACGGCATCGATTACGACCGGTCCATCTCGACGCCGGCCGAGGCGCTGGGCCACGAACTCGGGCAACAGCCGGCCCGCTACGATCCGGTCATCGGCTACTTCACCACACTGGCCGAGGCCTCCGACCGAGTCGCCATCGAAACCCTCGGCCACTCGATCGAAGGCCGCCCGATCGTGCTGCTCAAGATCACCTCGCCGGCCAACCACGCCCGGCTCGAAACCATCCGCACCCGACACCTTGCCGCGACGGGTGATGAAAGCGCAGATGTCGAAAAAGATCTGCCGGCCGTGGTCTGGCTGGGTTTCGGCGTGCACGGGGCCGAGGCGGCCGGCCTGGAAGCGGCCCTGCCGCTGGCCCATCACCTGGCCGCCGGCCAGGGCGCGGCCATCGATCAAATGCTGAAACATTCCGTAGTGCTGATCGCCGCGGCGCTCAATCCGGACGGCCACGCGCGACGCATCAACGATTCGTTGCGCTTTCTGTCCCACACCGTGGTGCGCAACGGCGACCACGCCGGTCACAAGTTATGGACCCGCCAGCGCGCCAACCACTACGGCTTCGACCTGAACCGCCAATGGCTGCTGCTGGCCCAGCCCGAGCCCCGCGTCTGGGTGCCGGCCTGGCACCGCTGGCAGCCCCACCTCAGCGCCGATTTCCACGAAATGGGCACCACCTCGGTGCGCCCTTCGACATTCTTCTTCTCGCCCGGCGACGCGCTTCGCGCCAACCGGCTGATCCCCGAGTTTCAACGCCCGCTGCACCGGCGCATCGCGGCTTATCATCAGGCGGTGCTGGACAAGCGCGGCACGCTGTATTTCACCGAGGAGGTCTACAACAGCTTCTACCCCGGATCGGGATCGGGCTATCCAAACCTGCACGGCGGCATCGGCACGTTGTTCGAAGTCGGTACCGCGCATCTGGTCGAACTGGACACGCCGCTGGGGCGCTGGTCGCTGGCCGAGAACATCGAGGTGCATTTCCACAGCGCGCTGAGCGCCATCGCCGCAGCAGTCGAGCTGCGCGCCGAACTGGCCGACTATCGCCAGCGTTTTTATCAAGACTCGCGCGACCGGGCTGCGCGCGACCCGCGCGGCGGCTTCGTGTTCACCTCGCCCGATCGCACCCGGCTGGCGCGCTTTGTCGAACTGTTGAGAAGCCATCGCATCGAAGTCCACCGGCTGGACCGCGACATTGAAATCGATGGCCAGGACTTTCCCGCCAACCAGGCCTGGATTGTGGCGCTGGCGCAGGACCATTATCCAATGGTACGCGCTGTGTTCGACCGCGTCACCGAATTCGATAAGCCCGCCTTTGCCGATGTCAACGGCTGGACCCTGCCGCTGGCCTGGAACCTGGATTACGCCGCGGTGCCGCGCGGACGGATGGATAACACGCTATTGGGCACGCAGCAGGGGCCCGACCCGACCCGCTTCGAGCCGCCCGAACCGGCGAATTATGGCTATGTATTTGCCTGGGACGACGAAAACGCCCCGCGCGCATTGCACCGCTTGCTCGACGCCGGCGTTGTTGCCCGGGCCGCGACCGGCCCGATGCATGCCGACACGCGCAATGGGCCGGTCCAGCTCGGGCGCGGCGCGGTATTCGTCCCGCTCAAGGGTCAGACGCTGGACCCGGCACGCCTGCACGAACTGGTCGGCGACATCGGCGAGGAAATTGAAATCCACGCCGTGGATACCGGCCGCACGCTGGATGAAGGCGCCGACTTCGGCAGCGGCCGGGCCTTTGGCACGCTCCGTTCGCCCCGCGTGCTGCTGCTGTTCGAAGACGGCATCCAGCGCTTCGACATGGGCCATGTCTGGCACCTGCTCGACCGCGTCGTCGAAATGCCGGTGGTGCTCAAACAAAAGCAGCGCATCGGCGAGATCGACTGGTCGCGCTACACCCACATCATCCTGCCCGGCGGCCGCGGCGTGGGCCTGAACGAGGCCGCGACCGAGCGCGTTCGCCAATGGATCACCGGAAGCGGCGGCACCTTCATCGCGATTCGCCAGGGCGCCGAATGGGCCCAGCAGGCCCTGCTCGACCGCCAGCCGCAAACCGACCGGACATTGCAACTGACAACCGAAGAAAAACGTTTCGACTATCACGAACTGCGCCTGCGCCAAGCGCGTGACGTGGTCTCCGGCGCGATCTTTGCCAGCGACCTCGACCTGAGCCATCCGCTGGCCTTCGGCTATCACCGGCGCATGCTGCCCAGCCACCGCGACACCGCCCTCGTGCTGGCCACGCCCGACAACCCGGTCGCCACGGTCGCGCGCTACCACGCCGACCCGCTGCTGGCCGGCTACGCCTCCGAGCGCCGCCGCCGGGAAATCGGCGGCTCGCCGATGCTCATCGCCGAACGCCTGGGACAGGGCAGCGTAATCCTGATGGCTGACAACCCGGACTTCCGCGGAGCCTGGCCCGGCACCCGACGACTGCTGCTCAACAGCCTGTTCTTCTCGCACCTGTTCAGCGCCCCGGCCAACCCCGGCGGCGCGCGCTACCGCCCCTGAAACCGGATTCGTCATGACCCAAAACCCAGCACTCGTGATCTTGAACGCGATCACCATCGCCATTGCCTGTCTACTCGTGCTGGCCGCCTGCGGCGACCAAAGCGCCGGTGCGCCTGAACCTCCGCCCGAATCCAAATCGGGCCGCGACTTCACCGCCTACGACGCCGATGTGTTCTTCGAGACCGTCACCTATCGCCTGAGCCAGGGCGGCGGCCATGCGTTTTCGGCCGATGGCAACCGGCTGCTGGTCAATGCCGATACCACCGGCGTGTTCAACGCCTGGGCGCTGGATATCGAAAGCGGCGCGATGGCGCCACTGAGCCAGTCAGAAGACAACGCAATCTTTGCCGTCTCGTGGTTTCCCGACGACGACCGGGTACTGCTGACCGGCGATGTCGGCGGCAACGAGCAGAACAGCCTGTTCGTGCGCGAACCCGACGGCACGCTGCACGACCTGCTGCCGGCCGGCGATTACGAAGTCGCCGGCCAGCAGTCCGGGCTGCGCTTCGAGGCCTGGCAGCAAGACGGCAAAGCGTTCTTCGCGACCTCCACCGAGCGCGACCCTCAGGTCGCCGACCTGTATCGCTATGACGCCAAGACCTACGAACGCGAGCTGGTGTTCCAGAACAGCCGCGAGTTGCCATTCCCCACCCGCGGTTTGCATGTCAGCCCCGACGGGCGCTGGCTGTCGCTGGACCTCCACCACACCCGCTACGACTTCGATATCTATCGGGTCGACCTGCACAGCGAGGACCGCGAGCCGGAGCTGGTGCTGACCAGCCCGGCGGGTGAAATCGTCCACCGCGGCATGGGCTTCACGCCCGACAGCGACAAGCTCGTCTACGGCACCGACGCGCACGGCGAATTCTTCCACGCCTGGACCTACGACCTGGAAAGCGGCGCAACCCGGCCGCTGGTGCAGGGCCAATGGGACATCACCCAGACCCGCACCAACCTCGACTACGGGATGTTCTATTCGACCGACGGGCGCTACCGAGTCGAAATCCTCAACGCCGATGCGCGCAACCATGTCACGCTTGTCGATACCCGAACCGATTCCGCAGCCGATGCCGAAATCGACCTGTCGTTC
>JAIVHD010000413.1 GCA_020201235.1 Lysobacteraceae bacterium | reverse complement strand
CTCCAGGCTGCATCGCCGCGTGGCCCTGACCATTGTCGGCCTGGTCGGCACCCGTCCGGAGGCCATCGTGATGGGCTTCATGATCGCGGCGGCCTTTCTGAGTATGTGGGTCAGCAATACCGCGACCGCCATGATGATGTTGCCGATCGCGGTTTCGATCATCGCGCTGGTCGAGCACGATGATGCGATGAAAAGCGGCCGATTGCAGACAAATTTTGCCCTGGTTCTGCTTCTGGGCCTGGCCTATGCCTGCAACATCGGTGGCATCGGCACGCTGATCGGAACGCCACCGAACGCCTTGATGGCCGCTTTTATGCTCGATCAGTACGGCATCGAGATCGGTTTCGCGCAGTGGATGCTGATCGGCCTGCCCATGGTTGTCATTTCGCTGCCGCTGATTTTTCTACTGCTGGTGCGGGTTCTGTTCCCGCTGCGGATCAGTCAATTGCCGGGTGGCGAGGAAGTGATTGGCGAGCAACTCGACAAGGCCGGTGCCATGAGTCGCCAGGAGAAGATGGTCGCGGCAGTGTTTACGCTGACCGCCGGCCTGTGGATCGGGCGGCCGCTGCTTGAGCCATTGCTGCCAGGCTTGTCCGACCCCGGCATTGCGATTTTCGGCGCGCTTTTGATGTTTCTGCTGCCGGTTGATCTGAAGAAATTCAGGTTCGTACTGGCCTGGAGCGACGCCCAAAAGTTGCCCTGGGGTGTTCTGGTGCTGTTCGGCGGCGGCCTGAGCCTGGCATCGGGGATTACCGATTCGGGTCTTGCCGAGGCGATCGGCGGCCTTTTCAGGGCGCTGGAAGGCCTCCATATCGTGCTCCTGATTCTGCTCGCCACGGCCGGCGTCATCCTGTTGACCGAGGTCACTAGCAACACCGCGACCGCTGCCGCCTTCCTGCCCATCCTGGCCTCGGTTGCGATCGGCATGGGCTTCGATCCGCTGATGCTGGCCGTGCCCGCGGCCATTGCCGCCAGTTGTGCTTTTATGCTGCCAGTAGCCACGCCACCCAACGCGATCGTGTTCGGCAGCGGTCTGATTCGTATTCCGCAGATGGCGCGCGCCGGCATCCTGGTCAACCTCGTGATGCTGTTGGTCATCACCACCTTGATGTATCTGCTGATGGGCTGGGTTTTCGGCGTCAGTTTGGACGCGGCGCGGTAAGCTTCGCGATGGCTTTCGGGATGAACCCGATGACCGGCGAATGCGATGCGCGGCTGCGTATCGTGTATCTGGATGATCGGATCTGCGCCGTCGACAAACCGCCGGGGATCATGGTTCACAGGACCGGCATCACCACCGATCGCGTCTTCCTCGTCGATTTGCTGCGTGCGCAACTGGGCCGAAGGGTCTGGACGGTGCACCGGCTGGACCGGGCGACCTCGGGCGTGCTGCTTTTTGCACTGGATGCGGCAATGGCCGCCGAATTGGGCCGGCAGTTCGAAGCGGCGACCATTAACAAGCGTTATCTGGCGGTGGTGCGCGGCTGGCTGGACCCGCGCGGCCGGATCGACAAGCCGCTGAAAGGCCGCGGCAATAAGCTTCGCGACGCGCTTACGCTGTATCGCTGCCTGGCGACTGCGGAATTGCCGGTGGCCGTCGCGCCGCACGCCTCGGCGCGCTACAGCCTGGTCGAGGTCGAACCCAGAACCGGCCGCACCCACCAGATCCGGCGCCATTTCAATCACCTCGCGCATCCGGTCATCGGCGACGTCAACCACGGCGACCGCCACCACAATCGGCTGTTTCGCGAGCGCTTCGGCTGCCATCGCCTGCTGTTGCATGCACGAACGATCGAATTTTTCCGGCCTGAGTCCGCCGTATTCACCAGCCCACCGACTGCGGCAGCGCCATGCCCCACGTCCGGGGCATGGCGCTGCCAAGCGCATCTGCAAGGTACAGGCGAGTCTGTTTCCGCTGCGGCTGGTCGCAAAATACCCGAGCTACAGCGCCTGACAGCGTCTCGCGACGCAGGCGTGGTGAATAAGCCGGGCCACAATCGACGGATCGTGTTGACCGCACCGATGGCCGATGAAATGACGGCGTTGTGCGAGGCATTGGGATGGTCCGGCCCGCTTCAGGATCTCGATCGGTACGAGCGTGGCTGAGCCATCGCGCGCCTGCAAGGCAAAGTGGCGAAGTCATCGTGATTCTACGTCGAGGCACTTTAACGCCGCAGGCGGATTCGTCCGGAACCCCCGCAGGGCTCGCCTCTCAGCGCCCGTGGACTGCGTTGTTGTGGCTCGGAGCATCCGCTGGCTCTGAAACAAAGCCCTGAAAAAACATTGTAAAACAGTGTCTTGACATCTTCGTAAGGTTTCCGTAAGCAATAGCAAGGGAACCGTAAGAACATCTCCTTCGATCCATGCGACCTTGCAGCCTCAGGAACAAGCGGCGACCGCTTCCGAACTCAAAATCGCCGATGTTCGCCAGGCAAACGATGTTTCGACGGCCGATCGATCGGCCAAGGCAGGGGAGTCATGATTTTTATCGGAATCAGGATGGGGCAGCTTGTCGCGACGCTGCTAGTGGTGTTTGCGCTGGTTTCGGGGCCGGCTATCGCCGGCGGCGCGGACACAGGTGAGCGCAAGGAGAACAACGCCGCAGCCACAACTGCGCAGCGTACCGGGGCCAATGGCGTTCGGCTGATCAACCCGTCGCTGTATGTGGCAAGACCACCGGCTGGCAAATCGACGCCGCAGCGCCAGCCGAGCCTGGAGCAGAACAAAATTCTGGCCGGTGACTATCCGCTGGCGACCGTGCTCGAGGCCGGCCAGAACCAGTTTAACCTGCCGTTCGCGCCGGCCAACGGGCACGGCGAGGGCCGCAGCGGTCCGCGCTCGCTGCAGCGCCGCTTCTGGAATCCGCGCGGTGCGACTTTCGAGCAGGACTCCTGGCCGTTTCTGCGGGTCAACGGCATCGATTCGCAAAGTTGCTTCGAGTGCCACAACACAATCGGCGAGGCGGTTCCCGACGGTGCAAAAACGCTCGCCCGGGTACGCAAGCCCGGTGCCCAGGGCGGCCCGGCCGGGGCGGCCAATTCGGCCTTTATCAACGATCAGTTTCCGGAGTACTCGGGCCAGCCGAATTCGGTGATGACCAAGTTTGTACGCAACCCGCCGCCGGTCTTCGGCACGGGCTACACCCAGCGTCTGGCAACCGAGATGAGCAGCGAGTTGCGGGCCCGTGCGCACGCCGCGCGAGTGGCTGCCACGCGTACGCCGGGCACGCGACAGATGATCGCGCTGGTCAGCAAAGGGGTCGATTTTGGAAGCTTTGCCACAACCTGCAAGGGCGATTCGGTCGACACCTGTAACGACGATACCAGCGTCGTTGTTGGCGTGCAGGGCGATCTGGTCGTGCGACCCTTCCAGTGGGGCGGCATTGCCTCGTCCGTGCGGCATTTTGCGCGCGATGCGCTGGACTTCCACTTCAGCGTTCAGGCGGTCGAAAAAGTCGGCCATAAGGATTGCGATCTCGACGGCCTGGTCGACGAAATCACGGTTGGCAACGTCACCGCACTGGCCTCGTACGTGGCGATGTTCCGGCCGCCATCCCAGGTCATCGAGCCGGGCATGCAGCAATCGGTCGAGCGCGGCCGCCAACTGATTGAACAGGTCGGCTGCACCGATTGCCATAGCGCGAAAATGACCATCGATGTTCCAACCCTGACGGTCATGACGCCGCCGGTGGTACCAGCCGATGCCGCCTGTCCCGAGGAGATCTCGAGCCTGATCAACCCGGTGCCCAAGGACGACCACCATGCAATTCAAAAAGCCGATCAACACCTGGCCGGAGC
>JAIVHD010000011.1 GCA_020201235.1 Lysobacteraceae bacterium | reverse complement strand
GAATTGGCTCGGGCCAGTCCTGCGCTTGCGCGCCTTGCCCACAACGCTTGTGCGACGGCTGAGTGTTACCTAATTAGCCGCATGGCCCACTAGTAAGCCCGCATAAAAAAAGCCCGGTAAAAACCCGGGCTTTTCCCTGAACCTCCGGTCTGCAACCGGAAAATCATCCGCTCACGTCGTCGGAATCAATCGGTGGCCTGGGTTGCCGGGCTGCCGGGACGATCGACCAGTTCGACATAGGCCATCGGCGCGTTGTCGCCGCTCCGAAACCCGCACTTCAGGATACGGACATACCCGCCTGGGCGCTCGCGATAGCGCGGACCCAATTCGTTAAACAACTTGCCAACCGCCTCCTGATCGCGCAAACGAGCGAACGCCAGACGACGCTTGGCGACCGTATCATCGCCAGCCATCGTTATCAGCGGCTCCGCCACTCGACGCAGTTCCTTAGCCTTGGGCAAGGTCGTCCGAATCAATTCACTTTTGAACAGGCTCGACGCCATGTTTTTGAACATCGCACGGCGATGCGACGAATTTCGGTTTAACTGGCGGCCCGCTTTACGGTGACGCATTTCAAATCTCCTTATACAGTTTCGCGCGCCAGATTCGACGGCGGCCAATTTTCAAGTCGTGTGCCCAGTGACAAGTCATGCGCTGCAAGAACGGTCTTGATCTCTGTCAGGGATTTTTTACCCAGGTTGGGGGTCTTTAGAAGCTCTGTTTCGCTTCGCTGCACCAGATCACCGACATACTGGATGTGTTCCGCCTTCAGGCAATTGGCCGAGCGAACCGTTAGCTCGAGATCATCAATCGGCCGCAACAACACCGGATCAAAATTCTGCTCATCGAGTATTTCCTCGTCCTTATCACGAGCGACGAAGTCGACGAAAACCGACATCTGATCGACCAGAATTCCGGCCGCCAGCTTGACCGCATCCTCACAGGAAATCGTGCCGTTGGTCTCAATGTCGAGAATCAACTTGTCGAGATCCGTGCGCTGCGCGACACGGGCACTTTCTACGCCATAGGCCACACGATGAACCGGGCAGAAGGAGGCATCAAGACGCAAACGACCGATTGTCCTCGTTTCGTCGTCGGAGAAGCGCAACGTCGCTGCCGGCTGATAGCCGACTCCACGCGAAACCTTCAACTGCATATGCAGTTTCTGGTTCTTTGTCAAATTACAGATCACATGCTCTGGATTGACAATCTCGACATCATGATCAAGCTGAATGTCTCCGGCCGTCACAGGACCGGCCTTGCTAGCCGACAGTGTCAACGTCGCTTCTTCGCGGCTATGCATGCGCACCGCGACGTCCTTTAAATTGAGCAAAACCTCAACGATATCTTCCTGCAGGCCTTCAACCGAGGTGTATTCATGCAAAACGCCGTCGATTTCAACTTCGGTAATTGCGGCACCCGGGATCGAAGACAACAGGGCTCTCCGCAGGGCATTGCCCAGCGTGTGCCCAAATCCGCGTTCAAGTGGCTCCAGCGTAACCTTTGAACGGCGTGGAGACAGTTCTTCTACAATCAAGCCTTTTGGCTTGAGCATGTTTTCAATCAATGAATATGCACCCGACATGAATGCCTCTCTTCTTTAACGCTGCGAAAAAACCCGATCCAATCTACGAATAGAAATCGCTGTCGAGCATCGTTACTTCGAATACAACTCGACGATCAGGTTTTCATTAATATCAGGCGGAAGATCGTCCCGCTCTGGAAGGTTTTTCAGCACGCCCTGAAGTTTTTCGGTATCAACATCGACCCAGAAACCTGGTACGAAGGGATATTGACCACGCGGCCGTTGACTTCGACCAGCCGATGACTCACCATCTGGCGGCCTTGCGCACGCGTGATGGCAAAGCCCATCCGGTACACCACGTTATCGAGACGACCTTCAAGGAGCATCAACAGGTTTTCGCCGGTTGCACCCTTGCGCTGAGCCGCCTTTTTATAATAATTGCGAAACTGCTTTTCCAGCACGCCGTAAATGCGCCGAACTTTCTGCTTCTCACGCAACTGCAACGCGTAATCCGAGAGCCTTTGGCGCCGGGCAGCGCCGTGCTGGCCGGGCGGCTGCTCGAGCTTGCATTTCGAGTCCAGGCTGCGCTGGGGGCTTTTCAAGCCAAGGTCAACGCCTTCTCTGCGAGAAAGCTTGCACGTCGGTCCGATGTATCTTGCCATTTAGAAAATTCCGTTACGTAAAACGAAGCTACACGCGGCGCTTCTTGGGTGGACGGCAGCCGTTATGTGGAATTGGCGTCACGTCGATGATATTCATGATCTTGTAGCCAAGTGCGTTCAGCGAGCGCACTGAAGACTCGCGACCCGGCCCAGGTCCGTTGACGCGAACCTCGAGATTTTTCAGCCCGAAGTCCTGTGCGGCGCGGCCGGCATGCTCGGCAGCAACCTGAGCGGCAAACGGGGTTGACTTGCGCGATCCTCGAAAACCCGAACCACCGGAAGTCGCCCATGACAGCGCATTGCCCTGCCGATCGGTAATTGTGATGATGGTGTTGTTAAACGACGCATGCACGTGTGCGATCCCGTCCGTGACGGTCTTTTTGACTTTCTTCTTGCCTTTTGCGGTCTGTTTTGCCATGTTGCTCGAAATCCTTTAGCGAATCGGACGCCGCGGTCCCTTGCGGGTCCGGGCATTAGTGCGCGTGCGCTGGCCGCGCACCGGCAGGCCGCGACGATGGCGCAAGCCACGATAACAACCCAGGTCCATTAGACGCTTGATGCTCATCCCGACTTCACGACGCAAATCCCCTTCGACCGTGAACTCGCCAATCGTTTGACGAAGTTTCTCCTGGTCGGCTTCAGATAGGTCCCGGACCTTTGTTTCCCTGACGATACTGGTGCTGTCGCAAATCTGCAGCGCGCGTGTACGACCAATGCCATAAATTTGAGTCAGCGCGACCCAGAGGTGCTTATTGGGCTGCAGATTGACGCCTGCGATACGAGCCATTCAAGTTCTCCATTACCTGTTGTACCGCCCGGAATAGCGGCCGAACGATGCAAACCATCAATTGTAACAGGAATTCCTGTTATTTTCAAACCAAACGCGTTGGCGACCGAATCAACCCTGACGCTGCTTATGCTTGGGGTCGACGCAAATCACAAAAACCACGCCTCGACGACGAACAATTTTGCAATTGCGGCAGATTTTCTTTACTGATGCCTGTACTTTCATTTTCTGGGTTCCTGTTTCGAAAATCGTCCGGCACCTTATTCGCCGGCGCGATGATCCATTCCTTTAATTCAATCCAAACGCTGCCTAGCGACGAACCACGCCGGAGCGCCCATAGCCCTTCAGATTTGCTTTTTTCAGCAAGCTGTCATACTGATGGGACATCAGGTGAGCCTGCATCTGAGCCATGAAATCCATCGTCACCACCACGATAATCAGCAATGACGTTCCGCCAAGATAAAACGGAACATTCCAGCGCATACGCAGAAATTCCGGGAACAGGCAGACCGCGACCAGATAAATCGCACCGACTGTGGTCAGTCTGGTCAAGACGAAGTCAATGTATTCCGAGGTCTGGCGGCCCGGGCGAATCCCCGGAATGAAGGCACCCGACTTCTTCAGATTGTCGGCCGTCTCGCGCGAATTGAACACAATCGCGGTATAGAAAAAGCAGAAAAACGCGATCAAGCCACCGAAAAGCAGCAGGTAGACCGGCTCTCCTGGCGTGAGAGTCTGCGCAACTCGCTGCAGCCAGGTCGCCTCGCCCGCCTGCCCAAACCAGCTGGAGATGGTCGCCGGAAACAGCACCAGCGAGGACGCAAAGATCGCGGGAATAACGCCGGACATGTTGACCTTCAACGGCAAATGCGTCGACTGGTTCTGGTAGGCCCGCCGACCCTGCCGCTGGGCGTAGTTGACCGTGATGCGACGCTGTCCGCGCTCGACGAACACCACGAAAGCGGTGATCGCAAACGCCAAAACGACTAGAAACAGCACAGCAATGGGGCTCAACTCGCCAGTCCGCGCGAGCTCCAGCGTCGACCCGATCGCGGCCGGCAGCCCGGCAACGATGCCGGCAAAGATGATGATCGAAATTCCGTTGCCGATGCCCCGCTCGGTTACCTGCTCACCCAACCACATCAGAAAGACCGTTCCTGCAGTCAGCGTCACCACCGCCGTAAACAAGAATGCAGGGCCGGTAATGATCACAACCGGCAAGCCCGCGCCGGCGCTTTGACTCTGCAAAGCGGCGGCCACGCCGAACGACTGGAAAAGTGCCAATACAACGGTGAAGTACCGCGTGTACTGCGTGATCTTGCGTCTTCCCGATTCGCCTTCTTTGCGCAGCTGCTGCAATTGCGGGATCGCATGGCTCATCAACTGCATGATGATGGCCGCCGAAATGTAGGGCATGATGCCAAGCGCGAAAATCGAAAACCGACCGAGCGCGCCACCGGAAAACATGTTGAACATGTCGATGATCGTGCCGCGCTGCTGGTCCATCAACTGCAACAGGGCATCCGGGTTGATGCCTGGAACTGGGATGAACGTTCCAAATCGGAACACCGCCAGTGCGACCAACACGACCAGTAGCCGATTGCGCAACTCGGTCATGCGCCCCATCGCGCCAAGCATGCCGCCAACCTGCGAGGAGCCGGAAGCCATTACTCGACCTTGCCCCCGGCCGCTTCAACCGCCTTTACGGCACCGGCGCTGAGACTCAGGCCACGAACCGTAATCGCGCGATCCAGCGTTCCTGTATTGATCACCTTCACCTTGCGGGTCGAACGCGAGACAAGACCCGCATTTTTCAATGCATCCAGGTCGAACACATCAAGCGCTGAGGTGTTGAGCTGGTACAAGCGAATCTCGCGGGTATCGCGATTGGCTGCAGTGCGAAACCCGACCTTGGGCAGGCGTCGCTGCAGTGGCATCTGGCCACCTTCGAAACCCGACTTGCTGAAGCCGCCGGAGCGGGCTTTCTGGCCCTTGTGACCGCGCCCGGCGGTCTTGCCAAGACCCGACCCGATGCCACGACCGACGCGCTTGCGATCGCTCGTCGAACCTTCCGCCGGCTTAATCGAATTGAGTTTCATATTTTGATTCCATCCATGATTGCTGTCCGAAGCGACGGCGCCGCTCAGATTTCCTCGACCTTGAGCAGATAGTCGACCTTATGAATCATGCCCCGAATTTCCGGCGTATTTGCCAATTCGACGCTCTGGTGCATTTTCCGCAGGCCGAGCCCTCGTACCGAGAGTCGGTGCTTGCCAATCTTTCCATTCGGACTGCGCACTAAAGTGACACGCAGCCTGTCTGCAGTGTAATTAGCCATGATTTTCGAGGATCTCCTCAACGCTTTTGCCGCGCTTTAGCGCGACCGATTCTTTCCAGGCCCTTAATCGTTGCCCGAACCAGGTTAATCGGATTATTCGAGCCGATACTCTTGGCCAGAACATTCTGAACGCCAACCGCTTCGAACACCGCGCGCATCGCGCCACCGGCGATCACGCCAGTACCTTCCGAGGCGGGTTGCATGTACACGCGCGAGCCACTGTGACGTGATTTTACCGGGTGCCACAGCGTGCCCTTGTTCAGGCCAATCCGTTTCATGTCGCGTCTGGCCTTTTCCATCGCTTTCTGGATGGCAAGCGGCACTTCACGCGCCTTGCCGTATCCGAAACCGACTTTACCATCGCCGTCACCGACGACAGTCAGCGCCGTGAAGCCGAACTGGCGTCCACCCTTGACCACTTTGGCCACGCGATTGACTGCAACCAGCTTTTCGATGTAATCATCGGATCTTTCGTGTTCTCTCGCCATATTGATCGTCCAGAATTCCTATCGATTAAAACTTCAGTCCGGCTTCGCGAGCTGCCTCGGCCAGAGACTTGATACGTCCGTGATATTTGAACCCGGACCGGTCGAACGCCACTTCGCTGACACCTTCTTCGATCGCCTTTTGCGCAACCGTCTTGCCCACTGCGGCCGCCGCTTCGCGGTCGCTGGTCGACTTCAGACCCGACCGAACAGCCGACTGCACGGTCGATGCCGCAGCAATGGTGCGGTCGCCAGCCGGCGTCAGCACCTGCGCGTAAATATGGCGGCCCGAGCGAAATACCGAGAGGCGCGCCTTGTCGCCACGCGCGATTCGGGCCCGGGCCTTGCGTGCCCGCCGAAGCCTGCTTAAATTCTTGTCGCTCATTTCTAATTCCTCAAGCCTTCTTGGCTTCCTTCATAACTACACGCTCACCGTGGTAGCGAACGCCCTTGCCCTTATAGGGCTCCGGCGGGCGATATCCGCGAATCTTGGCCGCGACCTGGCCGACTTTCTGCTTGTCAGCACCGCGCACAAGGACTTCGGTCTGGCTGGGTGTTTCTACGGTCACGCCTTCGGGCACCTCAAACTCGACCGGATGACTAAATCCCAACTGCAGATTGAGCCGCCCGCCCTGCGCCTGAGCCCGATAACCGACACCTACAAGCGAAAGCTTCTTTTCAAAGCCGTCCGTCACGCCGGTTACCATGTTATTGATCAGTGCGCGCATCGTACCGGCCATGGCTGTCGAGTCGCCAGGTGCGGCGGTAAAAGTCAACACGCCGTCATCGTTGTTCATTTCGACGGACGGGTGGAGATCCATCGACAAATCGCCCTTCGGGCCCTTGACCCGCACTTTGGCATCTTGCCGCTCGAATTCGACCCCTTTGGGTATCTCGATCGGATAACTCGCAATTCTTGACATGGTCTATTCCTCCGTCAGGCAACCGTGCACAAAACTTCGCCGCCGTGACCTTCGCGGCGCGCCTGGACGTCACTCATCACGCCCTTGGATGTGCTTACAATCGCGATGCCGAGCCCGTCCTGTACGCGCGGAAGGTCACCGGCGGCCAGATAAAGCCGGCGGCCGGGCCTGCTGATACGGCGAACCATATCGATCACGCCCTTGCCTTCAACATACTTCAACTCGATCTCAAGTTCGCGTTTGACGCCGTCACCGGTTTCCTGGAATTCAGAAATATAGCCTTCGGCCTTCAACACCGCCGCGATCGCCAGCTTCACCTTTGAGGCCGGCATGGATACGGTCTTTTTTCGCACGCCTTGCGCGTTTCGAACCCGCGTCAACATATCGGCGATTGGATCATTCATGCTCATTTTTAATGTTCCTCTTTACCAGCTGGCCTTGCGAAGGCCTGGAATGTCGCCGTTCATTGCGGCTTCGCGCAATTTATTGCGCGCCATGCCGAATTTGCGGTAATAGCCACGCGGGCGCCCGGTCTGACGACAGCGATTTCGGCCGCGTGCCGGACTGGAATCGCGGGGCAGCTTGCTTAAGGCAAAAATCGCGGCCTGCTGGTCTTCGAATTCGGTGCCGGGGTCGGTAATGATGCGCTTGAGCTCTGCACGCTTGGCGGCATATTTTCCGACAAGCCCGGTTCGCTTGACATCGCGCTCGATCATTGATTTCTTGGCCATACCTTGTATAACTCCTTAGCGTTCCCGGAATGGAAAACCGAAGGCTTCGAGAAGCGCCCGGCCTTCATCATTATTTTTTGCCGACGTCGTGATTGCGATGTCCATTCCACGGATCGCATCGACCTGATCGTAGTTGATTTCCGGGAAAATAATTTGCTCGGTGACGCCCATATTGAAATTGCCGCGGCCATCGAACGAGCGCGGACTGACTCCGCGAAAATCGCGTACGCGCGGCAACGCGACGGCCACAAGCCTGTCGAAAAACTCGTACATGCGCTCGCTGCGCAGCGTGACCTTTGCGCCAATCGGGTACCCGTCGCGAATCTTGAAACTCGCAACCGACTTTCGCGCCACAGTCACAATCGGTTTTTGGCCCGCAATCTGGGTCAAATCACCGACCGCCTTTTCAATGACTTTCTTGTCACCGACGGCTTCCCCGAGACCCATGTTGATCGTGATCTTCTCGAGTCGCGGGATCTGCATTACGTTCTTGTAGCCAAACTTTTCTTTAAGCTGGCCCATGACCGTATCGCGATAATATTCCTTCAACCTGCTCATTAGATTTCGCCTCAAATATCGACAACTTCACCGGTGGAGCGGAAGATCCGCACCTTTCGGCCATCTTCCAGCAGCTTAAACCCGACTCGATCGCCACGATCGGTCGCCGGGTTGTACAGCATGACATTGGAATTCTGAATCGGCGCTTCGCGCTCGACAATTCCACCAGGCTGTTGGCGCTGGGGGTCCGGTTTGGTATGACGCTTGATCATGTTCACGTTCTCGACCAGCAGTCGTTCGCCGGCCAGCACCTTCAGAACGTGCCCACGCTGGCCCTTGCTGCGACCCGCGATCACGACAATTTCGTCACCTTTTCGTATCCGTTGCATCTGTATAGACTCCTTACAGCACTTCGGGCGCGAGTGAAATGATCTTCATGAATCGCTCGCCTCGAAGTTCGCGCGTCACTGGACCAAAAATACGCGTTCCGATCGGCTCCAGCTTATTGTTGAGGATGACCGCCGCGTTACCGTCGAAACGGATCAGCGAGCCGTCGCGCCGGCGCACACCCTTGCGGGTGCGAACGACCACGGCGTTATAGACCTCGCCTTTCTTGACCTTGCCGCGCGGAATCGCATCTTTGACAGTGACCTTGATCACATCGCCAATGTTCGCGTAGCGCCGCTTGGAGCCACCGAGAACCTTGATACACATCACTTCACGGGCACCGCTGTTGTCCGCAGCTGACAGCCTACTTTGCATCTGAATCATGGTCTTTCCTGCTCCGTTTACTGGGCCCGCTCAAGAATTTCAACGACTTTCCAGCTCTTTGTCCTGGAAATCGGCCGACCGGGCGCTATCCTTACGGTATCGCCTTCGTTGCACTCGTTATTTTCGTCGTGCGCGTGGACCTTGCTCGACCGACGCATATACTTACCGTAAAGCGGGTGTTTGATCTGCCGCTCCAAGCGCACCGTCACAGTCTTGTCCATCCTGTTGCTGATCACCTTGCCAGTGGCAACGTGCTCGACGCGGTTGTTGTTGGATACTTCGCTCATGATTCGCTACCCTGCGCACTGTTGATGACGGTTTTGACGCGCGCAATATCACGGCGCACTTCACGCAATTGATGCAGCTCGTTCAATTGGCCGGTACCCATCTGCATGCGCAACTCAAACTGACGCTTGCGTAACGCGACAAGCATGTCGCGAAGTTCTTGGGTCGACTTGGTCCTGACTTCGCTCGCCTTCATTACAGCGACCTCGCAACAATGGTTGTCTTAACACTCAGCTTGGCCGCAGCGCGCCGAAACGCTTCTCGCGCGACATCCTCGCTGACGCCCTGAATTTCGTAAATGACACGGCCGGGCTGTATCGCGGCAACCCAATACTCGACGTTGCCCTTGCCTTTGCCCATCCGCACTTCGACCGGCTTTTTGGTGATCGGTTTGTCCGGAAAAACCCGAATCCACAACTTGCCGCCACGCTTTACATGGCGTGTAATCGCGCGTCGCGCGGCCTCAATCTGGCGGGCGGTGATGAAACCTCTAGTGGTCGCCTGCAGCGCGTATTCGCCGAAACTGACTTTATTGCCCACCTGGGCAAGACCGCGGTTTCGACCCTTTTGCTGCTTTCTAAATTTTGTTCGCTTCGGTTGCAGCATTTCAGTTCTCCCGACCTCCGCCCTTGCGCGACGGTTTCTTTTCCTCTTGTTTCTCAGCGTGCAGGTCAAACACGTCGCCGGTGTAGACCCAAACCTTGACGCCAATGACACCGTAGGTCGTCCGGGCGGTTGCGACGCCGTAATCAACGCCGGCGCGCAGCGTATGCAGCGGCACGCGTCCTTCCCGATACCACTCAGACCGTGCGATATCAGCCCCGTTCAGTCGGCCTCCAACCTGCACCTTGATGCCCTGGGCACCGAGCCGAATCGCGTTGCCAACCGCGCGCTTCATCGCTCGCCGGAACATGATGCGCTTCTCGAGCTGCTGCGCGATGCTTTCCGCGACCAGTTTTGCATCCAACTCGGGTTTGCGTATCTCGGTTACGCTGACCGCCGTCGGGACCTTTAAAATATCGGTCAATTTGCGCCGTAAACGCTCGATATCTTCGCCCTTCTTGCCAATCACGATACCCGGCCTGGCCGTATGAATCGTCACCTGCGCCTGTTTTGCCGGTCGCTCGATATGAACATGGCTGACAGCGGCTTGTGACAACTCTTTTTCAATGAACCGACGCGCGGCCAGATCACTGTTGAGATTATCGGCGAATTCCTGACGCTCGGCGTACCACCGGGCATTCCAGTCCTTGGAGATGCCCAGCCGGATTCCGGTTGGATGTACCTTCTGACCCATAACTTTTCCTTATTGCTCCGCGACCGTGATCGTGATGTGGCTGGTACGCTTCAGGATGCGTGTGTAACGGCCTTTTGCCCGAGCACGACCACGCTTCAGCGTCGGACCTTCATCGACCATTATGGTGCTGATTTTGAGCTCGTCAATGTCGGCACCTTCGTTGTGCTCCGCGTTTGCGACGGCGCTGAGGAGCACCTTGCGAACGATATGAGCACCCTTCTTGGTGCTGAAACTCAACAACTCGTCGGCGCGCTCGACCGGCAGACCACGAACCTGGTCGGCAATCAGCCGGGCTTTTTGTGCCGAAAGACGAGCTCCTCGTAATATTGCAGTGGTTTCCATTGACAAACCCATCCTTACTTCGTCTTGCGGTCAGCGACGTGACCCTTAAAGGTACGCGTTGGGGCAAATTCGCCCAATTTGTGACCAACCATATTTTCGTTGATCAGCACCGGCACATGCTGGCGGCCATTGTGAACAGCAATGGTGAGACCGACCATGTCGGGCAGAACCATGGAACGACGAGACCAGGTCTTGATCGGCCGCTTGCTGTTTGCCGCCAGCGCTGTCTGCACTTTGGCGTGCAGATGGTGATCGATGAACGGCCCTTTCTTAAGTGAACGTGGCATTGCGATTTCCTGTTACTTGCGTTTACGCTGGCGAACAATGAATTGCGTTGTGCGCTTATTGGACCGGGTCCGCTTGCCCTTGGTCTGAACACCCCAAGGGGTCACCGGATGACGTCCGCCCGAGGTACGACCTTCGCCGCCACCGTGAGGGTGGTCGACCGGGTTCATGACCACGCCGCGGACCGTCGGTCGCACACCGCGCCAGCGGGTCGCGCCAGCTTTGCCGAGCTTCTCGAGGTTGTGCTCGTTGTTCGAAACCTGCCCGATTGATGCGCGGCACTGAGTATTGACCTTGCGCATCTCACCGGAGCGCAGCAACAGCGTGGCGTAGCGTCCTTCACGAGCTACCAGCTGCATCGATGCGCCGGCCGAGCGCGCAAGCTGTCCGCCTTTGCCCGGCTTAAGCTCGACGTTGTGTACCGTCGTACCGACCGGAATGGAACGCAACATCATTGCGTTACCAGGCTTGATCGGTGCCTCGGCTCCACTGACTACCTCGTCGCCTTCTCGCATATTACGCGGTGCCAGGATATAGCGGCGCTCGCCGTCGTTGTATTTGATCAGAGCGATATGTGCGCTTCGATTCGGGTCATACTCGACCCGCTCAACCAGGCCTCGGATACCATCCTTGTCGCGCTTGAAATCGATCACGCGATAACGCTGCTTGTGTCCACCGCCCTGGTGACGGGTGGTGATTCGACCGTTATTGTTTCTGCCGCCCTTAGACTTCTTCGGCTCGGTCAGCGCTTCAAATGGCTTGCCTTTCCAGAGGTGGTCATGCCTTATGCTGACGACGCCTCGACGGCCCGGTGAAGTTGGTTTTGCCTTAACAATTGCCATGGTGATTTCCCGGCTAACCCTTATTCTGCGTTCAGTTGTTCGATCGTCTGGCCGGCCTGGACACGGACATAGGCCTTTTTCCAGGTCCTCTGGCGTCCTTGCCGCATCCGAAACGTCTTGGCTTTGCCCTTGACGTTGACCACGCGAACATCTTCAACATTTACGTCAAACAGGCCTTCCACGGCCTGACGAATTTCAGCCTTGTCGGCATCCCGCACGACTTCAAACACGTATTGGTTGGAATCGGCCTGGAGGCGCGCCGTTTTTTCCGAAACGTGCGGCATCCGAATAATCTGATACATGCGTTGCTGGTTCATGCCAACCACTCCTGAATCCTGGAAATCGCCGCCGTCGTCATAATAACTTTGTCGGCTCCGACCAAACTGACCGGATCGAGTTGGTCCACCGAAACCACGTGGACATGCGCAATATTCCGGCTAGCCAGGAACAGGTCGCCTTCAAGTTCGGTATCAACGATCAGCCCGGAGTCGAAAGCGAGTTCGCGCAATTGGTCGAGCAGTATCCGGGTTTTAGGCTCAGCAACGGCCAACTGTTCGACCACCATCAAGCGATCCTGCCGAACCAGCTCCGAAATGATCGAAGCGATCGCAGCGCGATACATCTTGCGATTGACCTTTTTCGAGTGGTCGCGCGGGCTGGCCGCGAAGGTCACGCCACCGCTGCGCCACAACGGGCTGCGAATGGTGCCTGCACGCGCATTGCCTGTACCTTTCTGACGCCAGGGCTTGCGTCCGCCGCCGGATACAGCCGCGCGATTTTTCTGGGCCTTTGTGCCGGCACGCCCGCCGGCCAGGTAGGCGGTAACTACCTGGTGCACCAGAGCTTCGGAGAATGGCCGGTTAAACACCGACTCTTCGACCCGGATCTTGCTGCTTCCGCCTGTGATTGCGAGTTCCATAGTCATTTACCTTTTATTAGGACTTCACCGACGGACGGACCATGACGTGGCCACCCGGAGCGCCGGGCACGGCACCGCGAATCAACAGCAGGTTGCGCTCGGGATCAACCCGCACGACCTCGAGATTCAGCGTGGTGATGCGCTCTGACCCCATATGGCCCGCCATCTTCTTGCCTTTAAAGACACGCCCCGGCGTCTGGCACTGACCAATGGACCCAGGCGCGCGATGCGACAGGGAGTTGCCATGGGTTGCGTCCTGCATGCGGAAGTTATAGCGCTTGATGACACCTGCGAAACCCTTACCCTTGCTGGTTCCGGTGACATCCACTTTTTGACCGCTTTCGAAACGATCAACGGTGATTTCCGAGCCGACTTCCGGTGGCGTACCGTCGCTCTTTTCCAGACGGAATTCCCACAGGCCGTCACCCGGCTCCACGCCTGCCTTGCGAAAATGCCCGGCGGCAGGACTGTTGACTAGAGACGCACGACGGTTGCCGGTGGTGATCTGGATTGCCGAATAGCCATCACGCTCCAGGTCGCGGACCTGGGTGACTCGGTTCGGGCCGACCTCGACCACAGTTACCGGAATGGAGGTGCCATCCTCGATAAAAACACGGGTCATGCCTCGCTTGCGTCCAATGATTCCAATTGCCATGACTGCTAATCCTTGTCAGTACAGCTTGATCTGGACGTCGACACCGGCGGCCAGATCGAGTTTCATCAGTGCATCCACAGTCTTGTCGTTGGGATCCACGATATCCATCAAACGTTTGTGCGTGCGAATCTCGTACTGGTCGCGCGCATCTTTGTTGACATGCGGTGAAATCAGGACGGTGTAGCGCTCTTTCCGCGTCGGAAGCGGAATCGGCCCCCGGACTTGAGCGCCTGTCCGCTTCGCCGTCTCGACGATTTCCTGCGTCGAGCGATCGATCAAGCGGTGATCGAAGCCCTTCAAACGAATACGAATTCTCTGTTCGGCCATTGCCGTTACGCCTTTAGTCTGTCAAAGAACAATTTTTTTGGCTCTGCCCTTCCCTTACTCGTGAATCTTGGCGACGACGCCGGCTCCAACCGTGCGCCCGCCCTCACGAATCGCGAAGCGCAGGCCTTCTTCCATCGCGATCGGCGCGATCAGTTCGACCTGGATCTTCACGTTGTCGCCCGGCATCACCATCTCGACGCCTTCGGGCAGCTCGACCGCACCGGTAACATCGGTCGTGCGGAAATAAAACTGCGGACGATAGCCTTTGAAGAACGGCGTGTGACGACCGCCTTCGTCCTTGCTCAGAACATACACTTCGGCTTCGAACTTGGTGTGCGGGTTGATCGTGCCCGGCTTGGCCAAAACCTGGCCACGCTCGACGTCGTCGCGCTTGGTGCCGCGCAGCAAAACCCCGACATTATCACCCGCCTCACCCTGGTCGAGCAGCTTGCGGAACATCTCCACGCCCGTGCAGATGGTCTTGGTCGTGTTGTGAATGCCGACAATCTCAAGCTCGTCGCCGACCTTGACAATGCCACGCTCGATCCGGCCGGTGACGACCGTACCACGACCGGAAATCGAGAATACGTCCTCAATCGGCAGCAGAAAGGGCTTGTCGGTATCGCGTTCCGGCGTCGGAATATAGCTGTCCAGTGCATCGACCAGCTTCAAAATCGACGGCACGCCAATATCGGACTCGTCGCCTTCCAGCGCCTTGAGCGCCGATCCGGTGACGATCGGCGTGTCGTCGCCCGGGAAATCGTAGTCACTGAGAAGCTCGCGAACTTCCATCTCGACCAGTTCCAGCAATTCTTCATCGTCGACCATATCGGCCTTGTTCATGTACACGATAATCTGCGGAACACCCACCTGACGGGCCAGCAGAATGTGCTCGCGCGTCTGCGGCATCGGGCCATCGGCCGCCGAAACCACCAGAATCGCGCCGTCCATCTGGGCCGCACCCGTGATCATGTTCTTGACGTAGTCGGCGTGCCCCGGGCAATCGACGTGCGCGTAGTGGCGCGCATCCGATTCGTACTCGACGTGAGCCGTCGCGATCGTGATCCCGCGCGCGCGCTCTTCCGGTGCGTTGTCAATCTGGTCATAGGCGCGGAATTCGCCGCCGCGCGCTTCCGAACAGACTTTCGTCAGCGCCGCCGTCAGCGTCGTCTTGCCGTGGTCCACGTGACCGATCGTGCCGACGTTGACGTGCGGCTTCGTGCGTTCGAATTTTGCCTTGGACATTGAATCGTTCCTCTCGCGTTCTGATCGCGTTCTTATGCGGTTTTCTTGATGACTTCATCCGCCACGCTGTTCGGCGCTTCGGCGTAATTGAGAAATTCCATGGTGTAGTTCGCCCGGCCCTGACTCATCGATCTCAGGTCGGTGGCATAGCCGAACATTTCGGCCAGCGGCACATGCGCGCGGATCACCTTGCCGGCCGGCATGTCTTCCATACCCTGGACCAGGCCGCGGCGACGATTTAGATCGCCCATGACATCGCCCATATAATCTTCCGGCGTCACAACCTCGACTTTCATCATGGGTTCGAGCAGCACGGGGCTGGCTTTCAGCACGCCGTCGCGCATGGCCATGGAGCCGGCAATCTTAAAGGCCATTTCCGACGAATCCACTTCATGGTACGAACCGTCGAACAAGGTGGCCTTGCAATCAACCAGCGGATAGC
>JAIVHD010000412.1 GCA_020201235.1 Lysobacteraceae bacterium | reverse complement strand
GGCCTGAACTGCGCGACTTCGATGGAGCGCTCGTCGGCGCCGAGCCGGTAGTCGCGCTGCCGGTTCGAGAGTTTGGCCAGCCGCTGCCGCACGCGGGCAGCGGCTGTTGCCGGGTCGTCTCCCGGCCGGGTTCGCGCTTCGAGCAATGTGCCCAGCAAACTGAGCCTTGCGCCGTAATCCTGGGTTTGCAGCCGGTAGCTGGACCAGGCCGGCGCTGCGATGCCGTTCAGGAGGCAGCCGATAAAGTTTCCGAGGCAGGCCAGGCGCAGTACGCCCAGCGGTTCGGGTGGGTCGGCCTGCGGGGAGTCCGAGGCGATTTCCTGCAATGCCTCGTCCGAACAGCTGCGCGCCATGAACTCGGCGTTTTCTGCGTTGGTCGCCCTTGCCGAGTAAAAAAATCGGCTCATGAAAGCGGTAATGCCGGTTTCGGAAACACGCGCGTTGGTCTCGACCGCCTGCATAATGGACGCGCTGAGCGCGTATTCGCCGCGCATGGCCGAGCACAGCGAGAGCTCCTGTGGCTGCGGCGTGACCAGCGCGCTTGCGCAAGCCGACGGCAACGTGTGATCCAGCGGCAGTTCGGTCAGCATTTCGGCAAGAACAGCACCGTGTAGGCGAGTGGCATAGGCCTGGCCGATCAGCTGGGAGAGCAGCATGTCCGATGATGCAGCCAGCCGCCGCCAGCCCCGGATCGCGTTGCAGCTTGCCGCCAGCGCGCGATCGGTTTGGCCTTCAACGAACCAGAGCGCGTGGCGCGTTGGCAGATAGCGGCTGGATCCAAAGGCCGGCAGCGGCCCGGCCATTCGGGGCGGTAGAAGGTTGTGCAGATAATCGTAATCGAACAGTGCCTCACCGCGATCCAGAAGTTCGCGGTTTCGGTCGACCAGTTCTCGATACGACTGCAGGTCGGCGCGCACCCGCTGGATGCAGCCGGGGCTGGAAGATTGGCAGAACAGGCCCTGATCAGCGACCGACGGCACCAGCCCGGGATAGTCCTGTGCACTGGATTCAAATTCGAAGGGTTCGTCGCTGCCGCCGATGACCGGTTGCTGGTCGAGCATGTGGGCATCGCGTCGGACGACTTCGGCCATCTCGCCTTCGGGAACGGCGCGCTCCAGGGTCCACACGGCCGGAAATGCATTACGGCCCGGCGGCGCGTCGTTCGATTGCATCAGCGCGACTGCGGCAAGCTGACGGTCGGTGGGGTAGAGCGCCCGCGATAGCATCCACAAGGCCGCGATGGTCAGCAGCAGGGTCAGAAGGCCGAGCCCAAACCGCAGCAGCAGGCTGCGGGCTTTGCTGTTCATGTCGGTGTGCCGGGGCGAGTTGATTGGCGCTCGGTCATTGTTCCTGAAATTCGATCGGGCCATACCAGGCGGTGGTTTGCTGACCTGTATTGTCGCAATCGGTCATGATGGCGATTGCGTCGATCTGTTCGACGTCCAGGTCGTGCAGGCGTTTGAAATCCTGGCGCACATCCCGCTGTTCGATTTTCCATTGCCCGCTGTACTCGGGGCCACTTTCAACCGCCAGCATCACGAACTGGTCGGCATAGGCGTTGGGCCAGTCGCTTCCCTTCGGCTGGCTGCTGGACCAGACATAGTTGATCACCCGACTGCGCCAGCGTGGCCAGCGTTGGGCCACGACGTAGATGCGGGCGGGGTAGTCATCACCGGATTTGGTCGTTTCGTCGAGGTCGTGATAGACCCGATCGACGCGCCAGTGCCACCGAAGAACGGGGTTCTGCCTCAGGTCGATGGTGCGGCGATGGATGAGTCCAGAGGCCGTGGCCTGGTCGCAGCGGGCGCGAACGACCCGATCGGCATCATCGCTTTCAGCAGGCTCCGCCGAATACGTTGTCCGACCTTCAAATTCCCATGGCTCCCATTGAAGAATCTGATCGGCATCGAACACGCGGGGCTCGGCCAGAGCAGGTGATCCGCCGAGCATCGATGCAATGAACACAAGTAGCCATCGCTGCAAACGATACTGTGGGGCGCTACGAATTTCAGGGCTCAAGGGATTTGGCCCGCCCGGATGAATGGCTCGACGATCTCCCTGGCCTTGAGTTCTTCCAGTACCGCACGCGGGTCAATTTTACGGATTGTCTGAATGCGACAGCTTGAGTCACCGGCTCGAACGCTGTCAAAGCGTGACAGCCTGTTTCGGGTCTGCTGGGCAATCGCCAGCGCAACGCTGCTGGAAAAGCGCAAGTCGTTGGCACAGGCCGGCTCCAGCCTCAGCAGGTAATAATCGTCGGCCCGTGTTCTCACCACGATATCGCCATCAGCCAGCGTGCGCC
>JAIVHD010000411.1 GCA_020201235.1 Lysobacteraceae bacterium | reverse complement strand
CATCGATACCGCGCGACCCGGCTACCTGCGTCTGGCCGGCGCCTTGACCGCAGAAGGTGATATCCGGGTGCAGGGACGTCGCCCGACGGCCGATGGGCCGCCGCACCGTCAGCGGCCCGCTGGCGCGGCCGGGCCGGTGCTGTTGGTAGGCGTGGAGCTGGAGCGCAGCGACTGGCCGGTACCGGTGCCGGGCCTGGAATGGCGCGCCCTTGGCCGTGCCGATACCCGGAGCCAGCGCACCGAGCTGTTGGCTGCGGTGGAATCCTTATCGAGCCCTCCGCCGGCCATCCTCGCCCAGTGTTCGGCCCTGCGCACCCCGGATGAGGGTACCGGCCGCTTCCTGTCCGCCTTGGCGGATGCCGCCGGCACCGTTTTGATGATCTGGCTCGACGAAGGCGAACGGTGGCGCGAGCGTGGCGCAGGGGCGGATGACCGTCGGGCCGACTGGTGCTCGCTGGCTGAACGCATCGGGGCCGAGTTGGTCGAGCTTGATGCCGATGCGCCCGACTCCGACGCCATGGCCGCGATGATTCAGGCGCTGGGGCCTAGCCCATGACCCGCAAGGCCCTGCCCGCGCTGGATCTGGCTGTGGTCGGCCACACCAATACCGGCAAGACTTCGCTGGTGCGTACGCTTCTGCATCGTCGCGACTTTGGTGACATTCGCAACCGCGCCGGCACCACCCGGCAGGTCGCCTCGGCGCCGCTGGTCGTCGACGGTCAAACCCTGATCACCCTGTACGACTCGCCCGGTCTGGAAGATGCGCCCGGGGTGATCGATTGGCTGGACAGGCAGCCTGGAACGCGACACGACGGGCCCGAGCGAATCCATGGCTTGTTGACTGACCCCCAAGCCCGCGAGCGTTTCGATCACGAGGTGCGGGTGCTGGATCTCATGCTCAACGTGGACGTCGCCTTGTATGTGGTGGACGTGCGCGAGCCAGTCCTGGAGAAATATCTCGACGAACTGGCCGTGCTGGCGCTGTGCGGCCGGCCGTTGCTGGTGGTGCTGAACTTTGTGGCCAGTGGTTATGCGCGCGAGTCCGACTGGCGCGATGCGCTGGCCCGCACTGGTTTGCACATGGTTTTACCTTTCGATGCCGTGATCCGCGATCCCGCCACCGAGCGACGCCTGTTTGAAAAGCTGACCAGCCAGCTGGACGATTTTGCGCCCACGCTGGAGGCCTGGATGGAGGCCCGAGCCGACGAAGAGCATTCTCGTCTGCAAGCAGCGGTAGAGACCATCGCCGAGATGTTGATCGATGTCGCGGCCGCGCAACGCCTCGCTGAACTGGACTCCGAAATTGATCGAGCTCGCGCCGTGAACGCGCTCCACCGCACAGTGCGCGAACGAGAGCAGGCGTGTGTCGATACCTTGCTGGATCTGTACCGTTTTGGGCGGGAAGATTATGCTGAGGACGATTTGCCGACCAGCGAAGGTCAGTGGGGCGAAGACCTGTTTGATCCCGATACGCTGCGGCATCACGGCATTCGCACCTCGGGTCACGTCGGGCTGGGTGCGAGCGCCGGCGCGGCGGTAGACGTGGCGACCGGAGGCCTGAGCCTGGGTGCCGGCACGCTGATCGGGGCCGCGGTGGGTGCAGGCGTCGGCCTTGTGCGGGGCTTTGGCGGTCGGTTCGGCGATCGCCTGGCCGGTCGCGTTCGGCTGATGGTCACTGAATCAACTCTGCGCTTGCTGGCCTGGCGTCAGCTGCAGCTGCTGGCTGGTTTGCGCCAGCGAGGCCACGCCAGCCAGGCCCCGCTCAAGGCTGCCGAGCGCGAGCGATGGGCCGAAAAGAAGCTGCCGGCTAGCCTGATCCGGGCACGTCGACAGCCCGAGTGGTCCGCGCTCAATCCTGCGGCGGTGCCCGATTCGGGACGGGCTCGCGCCATCGTCGAACTGGGGTACGCTTTGCGCCAGGCGGTCGACGAGGAATCTGCCCGAGAAACGGCCACATGATGCCAAAGCACTGGCCGCGGCAGATTGTCGATTCTGCTGGCTTTTTCGGCCGGACTGGGATACACTCCGCACTGCCTGTGGATTATGGCAATGAGTAATGAGGTCGTTTCCCCTTCCGGTGTACTTCCGATAACCCCGCTCATAACCTGCACGCTTTTCTTTTTTCATTGGTTTTTACGAAGGTAGCAAGCAACATGGCAACAGGTTCCGTCAAGTGGTTTAACGAGGCGAAAGGTTTTGGTTTCATCAGTCAGGACGATGGTGGCAAGGACGTATTCGTACATTTCAGCGCTATTCAGGGCTCAGGATTCAAGACGCTGGCCGAAGGTCAGAAGGTTGAATTC
>JAIVHD010000184.1 GCA_020201235.1 Lysobacteraceae bacterium | reverse complement strand
GCTTTCGTTTGTCATCAATATTGTTCTCCAGTTGGCCGTGGGCCTGGCGGCCGGACTTGCCATTGGCTGGCTGGGACAACAACTGCTGCAGCGCGTACGGGTACCCGCAGCCGGTCTGTATCCCGCAATGACCCTGGCGCTGGCACTATTGGCTTTTGGCATCCCGACGCTGTTCCTCGGATCGGGCTTTTTGGCGGTCTACGTGGCCGCACTGATGCTCGGCAACCGCCGTTTGCCGTATCGTGCTGGCATCCTGCGCGTGCACGACGCCCTGGCCTGGCTGGGCCAGATCACCATGTTTCTGGTGCTTGGGCTGCTTGCGATTCCCGGCCTGCTGGCCGCATCGGGTCCGCTCGGCATCGCGCTCGGTCTTGTGCTGGCGGTGGTGGCCCGTCCGTTGGTGGTCGCGCTTTGCCTGCTGCCGTTTCGATACAAAAAAACCGAAACGGCCTTCATCGCCTGGACCGGCCTGCGCGGCGCGGTTCCGATTCTGCTGGCCAGCTATCCGGTCATGAGCGGGGTCGAAGGAGCCCTCGAGCTGTTTCACCTGGTGTTTTTCATCGTCGTGTTCAATGCCGTCATCCCCGGTGCCACAATCCGCTGGGCGGTCGACCGCTTGCGGGTCGAGCGGGCCGGGCTGGCGCGCCCGACGCCCGTGCTTGAAATTACCGCAACCGAGGCCATTCCCGTTCGCATCCTTTCCTTTCTCATCGAACCGGCGGCAATCGTCGCCGGAAGCCGGGTCGTCGACCTGCCGATGCCCGAAGGCGCCGACATTCTGCTGCTGGTCCGCCGGGGACGCATCCTGACGGCAAAGGAATCGACCGTGCTTGAACCCGGCGACCATGTGCACCTGTTGCTCGAACCGGAGCACATCCAGACGATGACGCTGTTGTTCGGCCTGCGCGAGGACGACTGACCCCGGACGCGGTCGGCTTGGCCACCGACCCTGTCGGGTCGAACGCGCGGCCAGTGGGTGTTTCAGTCAGGCTTTGGCCCCTTGGGAAAATGTTCGGGCTCGTTCTGCGGTCAGGATCGTCTGGCCGGTTCCTGAGCCGTCGGCGGCCGTGTTCAGGTCGTGGTCAGGCGACCGAAGCGGCCCGTGCTGAAGTCGCGGATGGCCTGGCTGATTTCCTCACGCGTATTCATCACGAAGGGTCCATGACCAACGATGGGCTCGTTTATAGGCTCTCCGGAGAGCACCAGCACGATCGCCTCGGTGTTGGCCCCCACAAGCACACCCTCGCCCTTCGCGCCCATCAAAACCAGCTGACCCTCACCTGCCAAATCGGCATCATTGATCTGCACCGTGCCGTGCAGCACCACCAGTATCGTGTTCCACCCCTCGGGCAGGTCGAGTCGCGCAGCACCCCCGCGATTGAGACTCAAGTCCCAGACATGCAGCGGCGTATGCGTTTTGGCCGGCCCTTTGATGTTGGCGAACTCTCCTGCAATCACTCGCACGGCACCGGCGTTGTCGGGTAAATCCTTAACCGGTATGTCGGGGCCGACCAGGGTCTGGTAGGCGGGTTTGGTCATCTTGTGCTCGGCCGGCAGGTTCACCCACAGTTGCACCATCTCCAGCGTGCCTCCGCTGCGGGTGAACGCTTTCGAATGAAACTCATCGTGGACTATGCCGCTGCCCGCGGTCATCCATTGCACATCGCCGGCCCCGATCGTGCCGCCGGCACCGGTGGAATCACGGTGTTCCACTTCGCCGGAATAAACGATGGTGACCGTCTCGAAGCCGCGGTGCGGGTGCTCGCCCACGCCGCGGGGCCGGTCGGCCGGCTCAAACTGCATTGGACCGGCGTGATCCAGCAGCAGAAACGGGCTAACGTGCTTGCCATGGCTGTTGTAGGTAAACAGCGATTTCACCGGAAAACCGTCACCGACCCAGTGGCGCGGCGGCGCGGCGTAAACACCCAGAACGTTTTTCATTTTTTCTCCTGACGAATCGAGTTGGTTTTAGCTTGCCACCATTGTCATCTAGGAGCCTGTCGGATTTAACCGATCTACGCTGAGGGAAAGTCCGGTTGGAGCCAGATTTTTCGATCTTTCGAGGCCAATGGTGGGCCTATTTAACGAAAAGGGGCGGAGATTCTGGCCCAGTCCGAATTTTCCCCAGTCGATCCGCGTTAAACCCGACAAGCTCCTGGTGGGCCATGGATCGAACGGCGATTGGGTGGAACACGCGATGCGCGACAGTGCTTGATGACGCCGACGTTTGGCCCCATCTCGGAAGGTATCGGTTACTCAACGGAAGTTAAATGGAATCTTTTCACGGCACGACCATCGTTTCGGTCCGCCGCGGCAACCAGGTCG